>JAJQIP010000223.1 GCA_021199145.1 Porphyromonadaceae bacterium
GACAAAGAGGGCCACAAATATGGAGAGGAGCGACCCGACAAAGACTTTGAACCAAATCATTTGGACGACCCATTCAATCGCTGTCGGGGTACCGCCTTGCTCATATCCGCTTCGCATCATCTCTATGAAATCTGCCGTTTCGGGCGACAACTCATCCATACTTCCTAAAGCCTCCAACATGGCGGCAAACAGGGAGGAGAGAAAATCGGGAGCGATGTATTGACAATAGATATACTCCCCCAATCCACTGATAAGCGAAGCGAAAAAAAATACGAAGATGCCGAACAGCCAAAGGGAGCCGAACTTGCAGCCACCCCGCTGGCGGACAAAATCGCTCATGACAAGATATAGAGCCGCCGGTGTGGCGACAATCATCACGATCGACAAGGTACTGAATATCGAAGCGTACCGACTGCCTACCGAAAAAAGGAAAAGTATCAGAAGGTATATGCCCATGAAAATGCCATACTGCATGGCATAATAGGTCAACGTCTTTTTCGGTTGTTCTGTCATACGGTCGCTTTCCGATTGTTCCTTTTACAAAGGTATGATTTTTACAGAAATTGCAGGGAATCCCACCCATAAAATATGTGCGATCAAACTGTGACACAAACAGGTTCCGCTGTTTCATATTCTATTTATCTTATTAAATGTAAATAAGTTACGGCATTATCCCTACTTTTTTTTGTGGGGAAGTGTTGGCAAGTAAAAAATTTTATCTACTTTTGCGCCGGGTAAGTCCTACACGGCCAGCTCCCTGTCAATCCCCCAGGGCTTGACCGCAGCAAGGGCAGCAGGTCGTAGCGGCGCGATGTAGATTGCTTACCCACTTGCCGATATAGCTCAGTTGGCCAGAGCACGTGATTTGTAATCTCGGGGTCGAGGGTTCGAATCCCCCTATCGGCTCGACAAAATAAAAGGGAGTCTCTTTTAAGGATAAGAGGCTCCCTTTTTTTCAAGGAAAAACCGCCGAACGGTCAATTCCCCTCCGGCTTTTCTATCTCGGTAAAGGGACTGAGGTCCCATACAAATGTCTCAATGGCATCGGGATGAGCCGGGTCATATCCCTTGAAATCCTTGATATAACGGGCCAGCCCCAATTTGTTGTCTTTGATACCCTGCAATACACACTGGGCAATCTGATAGGCTCCATATGGATTGAAGTGGGTATTGTCTTCCAAAGCCTCCGTCTGGCCGGGGAAAGTATTGGCAGGGTATTGCACAAAAGCCCGACGGGAATTTTCCACGCCCAAAGTCTCATAGAGTATCTTCGTCATCCCATTCAATTCTATCACAGGGACACCCTCCTCCTCAGCCAACTTTCGCATGGCTACGGGGAATTCTCCATGGGTATCTTCTATCTTCCCGTCCTCTCCGAAACTTCGCCGTTGGGTCGGGGTGACAAAAACTATCGTTGCCCCCTTTTCCCGGGTTTTCACGATATACTCTTTCAGACTGGTATAAAACGAGGTCCACGGCCCCTTTCCCGCTCCTTTCTGTTTTTCGTCATTATGGCCAAACTCCACAAAGACATAATCCCCACTTTTCATCTGAGTAAGGGCTTTGTCAAAACGGCGTTCCGCCAAAAAAGTATTGGCGGCTCTCCCGCTCTCGGCATAGTTGGCGATGGCCACCTTGTCCGTGAAGAAGCGAGGTATCATCTGTCCCCAACTGCCCCACGGTTCGTTATCCTGATCTACGACCGTCGAATTGCCGCACAAGAACACGGTAATCGGTTTCGTCGTTGGCTCTATCACCACCTCGGCCACCCGAGGAGCCGGACCGTTGAACTCAAGGGTCAGCTTGTCGTCCCAATTGAATTTGTTTTTCTCACGGGCGTTGATGCGAACCCGTTCGGTATCAGAGATACACGTATCCCGCTTGTTGACGATGAAACTCTCTTTCACATATTTCCCCGCTTTGGTCTTCTGCCGTTCGATGAAGAGTCGACGTGACTCCGCCCGCACGGTCGTCTCTCCTTCCGAAATCGCCGACCCCAATTTCACGGTCACTTTGTAATTACCGTCGGGGACCTTTACCGAAAAGAAGAAAGGGGATTTCCCGTCAGCCGAAGGGAATTGGTCAAGGTCGAAACCATAGCCCAACGTGTCGTTATAAGCCTGGGTGGCCTCCACTCCGATATACCCCTTGGATGGGGTACCTGTAAAATCAAAACGATAGCTCTTCTGGGCATAAATAGCTGTCGTACAGAGCAACAGCACAGTGCACAATATCTGTTTCATCTCTTTTCCTATTAGTTTGACTCCGTCTTTTACAAAGATAATACAAATCCTTCTATCTTTTTCGGCAGGGGGACAAAGTTGTTCTTTTAAGCGAAGATTACTATTTTTGCCTACATGAGAAACAAGCAACTGTTGAATAGGATTATCACGGTAGGTACGACTCTTCTCTTCTTTTGGGGAACGACCGTATCGGCGGCGGGACAAGGGCCTGTACCCGACTTGAACTCTATCGGAGGAGAAAATGCCCTGACGGGCATCTGCGTGATAGAGGCCGAATCAGGCCATGTCGTAACCTCCTATCGGGCAAATGACCTTCTCACACCCGCCTCCGTTCAAAAGCTCATCACGGCCTCCACACTTCTGTTATGCCGACCGGCGGACAGCCGGCTTATCACCCGTCTCCAGTACGAAGGTTCTCTCTCTGCACAAGGAGGATTATGCGGTGACATTGTCATACGGGGCTGCGGCGATCCCTCTTTAGGCTCCCAATACGGCGGCTGTCCACCGGCCACCTTCATCGAAAAGGCGGTCGAAGCGGTTCAGGCAGCCGGTATCCGCACCCTTTCGGGACGGGTCATTGCCGACGACAGGGTCATTTTCGACAGTCCCCTCTCCAGCAAATGGTTATGGGAAGATATCGGCAACTACTATGCCGCTGGATGCTATGGCCTCAACTTCTCCGACAACCGCATCTCCATCTCCTTTCGTACGGGTCTCCCCGGCAGCCGTCCTCAACTACTTGATATAGCCCCGAAAGTCGAGGGGCTACGCATCTACAACCATCTCTCGACCAACCGTTCCGGAATCGACAGTGCCTACATCTACGGGGCACCCTACGAATATTCCCGACGGCTATACGGCTCTTTACCCGCCTCACGAAAACGCATCATCGTCAAGAGCGATATGCCCGACCCGCCCGCTTATCTGGCTTACCGACTGACTCAAGCCCTGCGGCAAGCGGGCATCTCGGTGACTCAGGAGGGCACGACAGCCCGACTTTTAGAGGAGGAGGGGACTCCTCTTCCCCCCTATGACCCCACTATGCCCCGATTGCTCGACTTTGCCTCTCCTACTCTCCTCGACCTGTGGCGGCATACCCTGCTGGAGAGTGACAACCTCTATGCCGAGTCACTTTTGTGTCAAATCGGATTGACGGCCGACTCTGTTACGACCCTATCGGCAAGTCTGGAACAGCTAAAGAAAATCTGGCGGGACAACGGTCTGCCCATTGACGAAGCCTCTCTGTACGACGGATCGGGACTCTCTCCCATGAATCGCATTTCCCCGCTTATGCTCGGTCGCCTGTTGGTCTATGCCGCCAACCACGAAACCGTAGGGAAGTACCTTATCGACCTGCTGCCACATCCAGGTGAGGGGACGCTCCGACTCTTTATGGCCGATTCGCCCTACGCCTCTTCACTCCATCTCAAAAGCGGCAGCATGAGCGGAGTGCAATGTTATGCCGGCTACTATACAGGGAAACGCACCTATGTCATTGTCGTCATGGTAAATCATTTCACCGAACCCCGCAGACAGGTGCAACAGGAAATCGCCGACACCCTCAATCGCCTCCTGGATCAACTCAATCAAGAGTAACCATAACGAAAGGCTCACTTTTCGAACTTATACCTTATTTATAAAGACTGAACGAAAATTTTCGTTACGACCAGTTTGTTTAAAAATTATGTGGGGCGGATGTATAACACATCCGCCCCACATAAATAACAGAAAAAGTCCCTATATTACTCGACTTCAAGGGTGACAATGGAATGGGCGGGCAAAGTCACCTCAATGGCATCCTTCACCCATTTCGCCCCTTTGAAGGGAACCGGCTTCACCTTATTGGGCTTTTCAAAGGTATTGCAATCATCAATCTTCTTCGACGTGAGCATCGTCCCCGAAATTTGGTTTACAGGGGTATCGTCGAGCGTAATCCGAACTTTATAAGGATTGTCGAGGTCAATGTTGGCCAAGGAGATATGGATTTTGCCCTCATCGTCACGTGAGGCCGTCGCATCAATCAACGGTATTGTCCGCTCTTCCCGAACCGCCCGGGTAGGTGCCTGCATCTCCATCGGCAAGAAGAGGGCATCCTGGTGGGGCTTGTACATCTCAAACACGTAATAGGTCGGGGTAATCACCATCTTCTCCCCTTCGGTGAGAATCATCGATTGCAGGACATTCACCATCTGGGCGATGTTGGTCATACGTATGCGGTCGATATGGCGGTGGAACACATTCAGGGAGAGGGCCGCCACGAAAGCGTCACGCATCGTGTTCTGTTGGTGGAGCTGCGTACCGGGTTCCGGTTCCCACCAAGTCCCCCACTCGTCAACCATGAGGCCAACCCGCTTTTGGGGGTCATATTTGTCCATGATATCCGTTGTTGCGGTAATGGTATTCTCTATATCCAGACATTTTCCTATGGTCCAATAATAATCCTCAGCGTCGAAATCGGTAGCCGACCCTTTCTTGCCTTGCCAACCGGTTACGGTATAGTAGTGAAGCGACATGGCGTTCATTTTCGAACCAATGCCCTTCATCAATGTCTCGGTCCATTTCGGGTCAATACTTCCCGGGCCGCTGGCGATTTTGTAGAGACGGTTGCCGTCATAGTTGCGGCAGAAAGTGGTGTAGCGACGATAGAGGTCGACATAGTAGTCGGGTTTCATATTGCCTCCACAACCCCAACTTTCGTTTCCAATACCGACAAAATGTACGTTCCACGGCTTTTCCCGACCGTTCTCCCGACGCAGTCTGGCCATCGGGGTATCCCCGTCGGAAGTCATATATTCTACCCATTCGGCCATCTCCTCAACCGAGCCGCTGCCTAAGTTGAGACTCACATAAGGCTCGCAACCCAATATTTCACACAGATTGAGAAATTCGTGCGTACCGAAACTGTTATCCTCTATCAATCCGCCCCAATTGTTGTTGCTCATCTTGGGACGCTCAGCCCGTGGCCCGATACCGTCCTTCCAGTGATATTCGTCGGCAAAACAACCGCCCGGCCAACGCAGATTGGGAATGTTCAAACGCTTGAGTGCCTCCAGCACATCGGTACGGTATCCGTTGGTGTTGGGTATGGAGGAATCTTCACCGACCCACAACCCACCGTAAATGCCGGTTCCGAGATGTTCGGCAAACTGGCCGTAAATGTGACGACTGATTTTTTGTTCCCCTTGGGACGGGTGTACGGCAAGGACAATTGTTTCCTGACCCACGGCATAGGTACAGAGAAAGACAAAGAGCAAACAGAAAAGTTTTTTCATGGCTGACAATTATAGGATTTAATTGAGTGTATTTTTTACACTATTTGTGACAAATGTAGAGGATAAAAAGAATATCTCCAAATTTTCAGGAATAAAAAAAAGATAGCGGGCCATATGGCTCGCTATCTTTTTTTTATTCCTGAAAATTATTTGCTCAAGGCCTGGGCTACATCCACGGCACAAGCTACGGTGCAACCTCATGGGGTTGTTGCCGATACCGAGGAATCCCATCATCTCCACATGAGCGGGAACAGAAGACGATCCGGCAAATTGTGCGTCGGAATGCATCCGTCCCATCGTGTCTGTCATACCGTAAGAGGCAGGACCGGCGGCCATGTTATCAGGGTGCAGCGTACGGCCTGTTCCTCCGCCCGAAGCTACCGAGAAATAGGGCTTTCCGGCCAATACACGCTCTTTCTTGTAGGTACCTGCGACAGGGTGTTGAAAACGGGTAGGATTGGTCGAGTTACCGGTAATCGACACCTCCACGCCTTCGTGCCACATGATGGCTACCCCTTCACGCACATCGTCAGCGCCATAGCATTTTACTTTGGCACGGGGACCATCGGAATAAGCAATCTCCCTGACAATCTTCAATTCACCCGTGTAGTAGTCAAATTGGGTCTGCACATAGGTGAACCCGTTGATACGGGAGATAATCTGGGCGGCATCTTTGCCAAGACCGTTCAGAATGCAACGCAGCGGCTCTTTCCTCACCTTGTCGGCTTTAGCGGCAATTTTGATGGCCCCTTCGGCGGCAGCGAACGATTCGTGACCGGCCAGGAAGGCAAAGCACTTTGTCTCTTCCCGAAGAAGACGGGCGGCCAGGTTACCATGGCCCAGACCTACTTTGCGGTCATCGGCGACTGAACCCGGAATACAGAACGATTGGAGCCCGATACCGATGGCCTCGGCAGCATCATCAGCCTTCTTGCACCCCTTTTTCAAAGCAATGGCCGAACCGACTACATAGGCCCATTTGGCATTTTCAAAACAGATGGGTTGGGTCTCCTCACAGGTCTTATAAGGATCAAGGCCATATTTATCACAGATAGCGTTAGCCTCTTCTATATCTTTAATGCCGTTGGCGTTGAGAGCAGCGATAATTTGTTTGATACGGCGTTCTTGGCTCTCGAATTTTACTTCTCTTATCATAGTCTGTCCTCCTTTAGGCTTTACGTGGATCAATGTATTTAACAGCACCGGCTTCGGGGGTGAAACGTCCATAGGTGCCCGTCACCTTCTTCAAGGCTTCGTTGGCATCAGTCCCCTTTTTAATTTCGTCCATGAATTTTCCCAGGTGGACAAATTCATATCCGCAAATCTCGTCATTTTTATCCAAGGCAAGGGTCTTGATGTACCCTTCGGCCATCTCAAGGTAACGGGGACCTTTGGCCAAGGTGCCATAGAGGGTACCGGTCTGGCTGCGGAGTCCTTTTCCCAGGTCTTCGAGTCCTGCCCCAATCATGAGCCCTCCTTCCGAGAAAGCCGATTGAGTCCGCCCATAAACGATTTGCAGGAACAATTCACGCATAGCGGTATTGATAGCGTCACACACAAGGTCAGTGTTCAGGGCCTCAAGAATGGTCTTACCCGGAAGAATTTCCGAAGCCATGGCTGCCGAATGGGTCATGCCCGAACATCCGATGGTCTCCACAAGAGCCTCTTGGATTACTCCGTCTTTTACATTCAAGGTCAATTTACAAGCACCTTGTTGGGGAGCACACCAACCTATGCCGTGTGTCAATCCCGAAATGTCAATTACTTCTTTGGCTTTTACCCATTTCCCCTCTTCGGGTATAGGGGCTGGGCCATGATTTGGGCCTTTTTTTACAACACACATGTGTTCTACTTCCTCTGAATAGATCATAATGCTTGATTTAAAAATGAATATAATGTGTCTTGAATTTCTTTTATTACCTTATTCACCTCTCTGGGGGAACCTGCTCCCTCTCTCTTCTCGGAAAGCGGTCGCATCTCCTCCCGCCAAAATTGCGACAAAGGTACGATTTTTTTCGCAATCGAACAAGGGAATAGGGCGACGGAAATGTTGAATAGGTTATTTTTTCACAAATTGAGTTTTAAATATTTTGTCATCAGACAAAAAAAATGCATTTTTGTAAAAACATTTAAATCCTCTCTCCATATTCGGAGAGATAGGA
>JAJQIP010000023.1 GCA_021199145.1 Porphyromonadaceae bacterium
CAAAAGGGAACCGATTAATGGATATAACGTTGCCCGACAACACATTGGCCGTCATGGTTAAACGAGGCAACAACTTCTTTGTCCCTAAAGGAAACACCATTCTGAAACTTAAAGACAAGTTATTGGTCATCAGTGATAACGAAGAAGAGCTGAAAAAAGCCTACGAAGCTTTGGGAATTAAAGATTATTCGATAGAGAAGAACTGATTTCCTCCAAATAATCCCCCGAAAAGTACTTTTTTTATTTTTTTTGCTATATGTAACAAAATTTTTGTACTTTTGCGCAGGAATACAAAAACATAAAAATATTATGAAAAAAAGTTTTCTACTCATTGCAGCGTTGGCTTTTTCAACCGTCGCTGCTATGGCCCAAGATGAAAATAATTCATCGTGGACAAAAGCGGGATACGTAGGTCTTAAATTCACCCAAGCAAGTTTTACCAACTGGGCTCCTGGTGGAGACAATGCGTTTGCCGGTGATGTGCAATTCACCTATCAGGCCGATTATAAGGAAGGTGAAAACCTTTGGCAAAACCGTATTGAATTAGGATACGGAGCCAGTCACACCTCAGGCGACCGGGGCTACCAAAATATGAGCAAGACCTCCGATAAAATCTACTTGCACTCCAATTATGGTCGCAAGATTAACGAAAAGGAGACTCTCTTCTTAAGTGCCTTCCTTTCGTTCGAGACCCAATTCGCCAACGCATTCGACGATGACGACGAGACGGGCGGACGTAAATTGGTTTCCCAATTCATGGCTCCGGGTTACCTCTCCGCTGGTGTGGGTATCACCTGGCTCCCGACCAAATTCCTGAATGTCATATTCACCCCGGCGACGTGGAGAAGTACATTTGTCACCCACCCAGACTTAAGAGAGGATTATGGCGTGTTAGACGGTAAAAAGGCCATAGATGAAATAGGTGCCAATCTGAATGTATCGGTCAACTATGACATCATTAAGAACGTGAATGTCTATTCCCGTGTGAACTTCTTCGCCGACTACTATAGAATAGAAGATAAGAAATCCCACTTCAAGGACATTGATATATCCTGGGATATACAGCTCAACTTTACCATCAACAAATGGTTGTCGGCCCTGGTATCGACCAGCCTTGTTTACGATGACGATACAAAAATCGATGAGATAAAATCAAAAGTACAGTTTAAGGAGATGCTTGCCCTCGGGTTGCAATACAACTTCTAACAACCGACTATACAGAATAAACAGGGAGAAGTCATACGGCTTCTCCCTGTTTTGTTTTATCCGTACAGGATACTCGGCCGGTACTTACTGCTACTGCTTTTCCAGAAAAGAGAGCGATTTCACAAAGGAAAGCCGCTCCCGGAGACGGGACAACAGACCTCGGCGTTGGCGCAAAGTCATTTCGCAGCGAAGGTCAAACTGTTGGGAAAGGACGGTGACTCCCTCCTCCTTGACAATACGCATCACTTCGTTCAAGAAAGGGTATTCAAATGTCACACAGATATCCTCCTCGACAAGCCGTTCGACAATCTCATTGGCACGGAGTGCCTCGGCCGCTGCGGTCCGATAGGCATCGACAAGCCCTCCTGTTCCTAACTTTATGCCCCCGAAATAGCGCACTACGATAACCAGCACGTTGGTGAGTCCGAAAGAAGTAATCTGTCCCAAAATAGGTTTGCCGGCCGTACCCGAAGGTTCTCCGTTATCATTACTCCGACATTCGACACAAGTGTGCCCCAATTTATAGCCCCAACACACATGACGGGCATCGTGATAGGCATTCCGATAAGACTCTATCTGCGCTTTGGCCTCTTCCACCGTCGATATGGGCATGGCAAAAGAGAGAAACTTGCTCATCTTCTCCTTATAGACTCCCTCCGAAAGACGGGATACGGTAAGGTAAGTATCTTCGGCCATGATAGACAACGGAACGGAATAGGAGAATCAGAAAGCCTTGAAACTCAAGTCAAGCCCCTTGACCGAATGGGTAAGGGCTCCCACCGAGACATAATCGACCCCGCACTCGGCATAATCACGTATCGTATCGAGGGTAATTCCGCCCGATGACTCTGTCTCGTAACGTCCTGCAATCCGCCGTACTGCCTCACGGGTAAGTTCGGGAGTGAAATTGTCCAACATGATGCGGTCTATCCCTCCTACCCGCAACACCTCATCCAGTTCTTGGAGATTTCGCACCTCAATCTCTATCTTCAAATCCTTGCCTTTCGTGGCAAGATATTCATGGCAACGGGTTATTGCCGCCTCTATGCCGCCTGCAAAATCAATATGATTGTCTTTGAGCAGAATCATGTCAAAAAGACCGATACGATGGTTCATACCACCGCCTATACGCACAGCCTCTTTTTCAAGAATGCGCATGCCCGGAGTTGTCTTGCGGGTATCAAGCACTCGGGTGTGCAAACCTTCAAGACGCTCCATATAGCGATGGGTAATGGTTGCGATACCGCTCATACGTTGCAGGATATTGAGCATAGTGCGCTCCGTCTGTAACAACGACTGCACCTTGCCCTCCACGACAAAGGCCACATCACCGGGCTTCACAAAGACACCGTCTGGAATGAAGACCTCCATCTGCAAAGTCGGATCGAAAATGGCAAAGACCCGCCGGGCCACATCAACTCCTGCCAAAATACCCTCCTCTTTGACGAGAAGCCGCGACCGCCCCTTTTTATCCGCAGGTATGCAACACAGCGTGGTATGGTCACCATCTCCGATATCCTCGGCAAAAGCCAAGGCAATCAAGTCATTAACCAGTTGGTCGGGAGTCTTCATAACGTCTGTTTTTAGGTCTTTCTCCTATTTTTTTACAGAGGAAAGCATCAAAATACAAATAATCCTTATCTTTGCGAACAGATTGGTCGTATACTCGCCAATCTCATTCCCTTACAGTAGGCAAATGTACGAAAAAACGGGAATCTCGGATATGAAAATCGATTTTTTAGTCGTGGGGAAAACCGCACAATCGGGTTTTGCTCGGGGAATAACCGAATACGAAGAACGGGTGAAACACTATATTCCCTTTGAGATGTCGGTAATCCCCGACTTGAAGAATACGAAAAACCTGACGGCCGAGCAACAGAAAGAACGGGAAGGTGAACAGATTTTGAAGTCGTTGTGTGACGGCGATTGGATGGTGTTGCTCGATGAACGGGGGAAAGAATATACCTCCCTGCAATTTGCCGGATACATCGAGAAAAAAATGCAGACGATTCCCCGACGCTTGGTATTTGTCGCAGGAGGCCCTTACGGATTTTCTCCAAAGGTGTATGCGGCCGCACAGGAAAAAATATCGCTTTCGAAAATGACCTTCTCCCACCAGATGATACGCCTCCTATTTATCGAGCAACTCTATCGGGCCTTCACCATTTTAAATCACGAGCCCTATCACCACGTATAAATTCACACATAAACCATACCATATGAAATCCATTTCTCGCTTTCTCATCCTGACAATCATCGCATCGCTTTTCGCCCTGCCGACCCAGGCCAAAGATTACGATTACACTTTCGACTATGGTGCACTCATCAATGCGACTGTCGGGAAAAACTTCGGCAAAAGATTTAATGTACAGGTAGCCGCAGATGTCTGGTTGAACGACAATTTCTGTGGCTACGAACGGGCCATGGCTTCCGCCACCTTCACCTACACCCTTATTCCTAAATACCTCAAGGCTATGGCCTATTACGCCTACTTCAACCAAGAGGACGATGGAGGTAAAAAGGATATCCACAACCACCGCTACCAAGTCGGTCTGGTCGGCAGTTACAGTACGGCACACCTTGATTTTTCACTCACCTCCAAATTTGAACAGACCCAGAAGTTTGACCATTGCAAGGGGTCAAGAACGCCCAACAACAAATGGCGTACCCAGATAAAGGTAGGGGGCATAATATCGCCCAAAGTTCCATGGAGGCCCTTTGTGTCGATGGAAATTTTCGAGTCGATGAACGGTATGAATCATAACTCGAACCCCTCGGGGATAGAACGCATCCGTTACGAGGCGGGGACGAATTATGTCATAAGCAAACTTGTCTCCCTCGAAATGAAACTACGGGGCGAACGGCTGGAGTTGAAGTCTCAACTCTACTCCTCTATTGGTGTCGGGGTAAAATTCAATTTATAACTCCTCCGGACAAGTTGCCGGCCGACAAGTATAGACTTTCTCCTTTAATCGACATACAACAAGTCGGAAATGATTCCGTCAGAGATGAACACTCCCCGACGGGTAAGGGTCAGACGTTGGTCGGTATAGGCAAGCATACCGTTCTCGATATGGGGACGGGCCATACGTAGGCAATATTCCCGCCGCATCTCTCCAAAATCGGCGGCCACTCGGTCAAGGTCAAGACCCCAACGGGTACGGAGGGCGGTCACCACCCGGTCATTATAGCGGGTATCAGGGGTCAGCTTTTCGGCTTCGTAGGCGGAGACACCTTCCTCAATACATTCAAGATAGTGTGTCAAAGAGGATGGATTGCACCGTCGTACCGCACCGTCATAACTGTGTGCGGCCGCCCCGAGACCAAGGTAGGGAATATCTTGCCAATACGAGAGATTATGCCGGGCATAACAACCGGGACGGGCGAAATTGGAAATTTCATACTGTTCATACCCGGCCGCCTCAAGGCTCCCCTTCAATCGTTCAAAAAAGCGGAGGGACAGCTCTTCGTCACACTCCTCTACCTTTCCTTCCCGACGTAACCTATCAATAGGCGTTCCCGCTTCATACGTGAGATGATAGGCCGATATATGCGGCAGGTCAAGGGCTATAGCCTGTTGCAGGTCACTCTCCCAATCGGCCAGGGTCTGACCGGGCAAACCGTAAATAAGGTCAATGCTGATATTGGAAAATCCTGCTTCACGCAGTCGGCCTATGGCGGCGATGGCCTCTGTGGCGGTATGGCGACGGTGTAAAAATTGCAAGTGGGTATCCGAAAAACTCTGTACCCCCATGCTTATGCGGTTCACGGGTAAAGCCGCTAAAAAAGAGGCATAACGTGGGGTGACATCATCCGGATTGACCTCAACCGTTATCTCCCGACAACGGGAAAAATCAATCTCCCCTCCCATCTCTGCAAAAAAATGTCGGAGCAAATCGGGGGAGAGTTGCGAAGGGGTTCCGCCTCCCATATATAGGGTCTCTATCGGAGCGCCCTGTAATTCACTGCGGCGCATACGCCACTCGGCAAGCAAGGCTTCGACATACCGCCCTTGCAGCCTCTCCTCGCCCGTCGTTGAGTAAAAGTCACAATAGATACACCGGGAACGACAAAAAGGTATATGCACATACAGACCCGCCATAGTAAAAACAAAGATAGGAGAAAATTCCTTATCTGTGTCTCTTCCCCAAAAGTGTTTTCCCTCTGTAAAAGGGAAGAAAAAACCGTTTTGCGACACATTTTGCAAATACATTTTGCATTTGTCAATTTTTCTTTCTAAATTGCGTTTTGTTATCGTGAAAATCGTTTTACGAAAAACGAGAAAACTTATTTTTTACCTTTAATCTGATATTTCAATGAAAGTGTATCAATCCAACGAAATTAAAAACATCGCCCTTTTGGGCAGTAAAGGTTCGGGCAAAACCACACTTGCGGAAGCTATGCTCTACGAGTGTGGGGTTATAAAACGCAGAGGATCTGTCGAGACGCAAAACACCGTTACCGATTATTTTCCGGTAGAGAAAGAGTATGGTTACTCGGTATTTTCTACCGTTTTTTATGCGGAATTTCTCAATAAGAAATTGAATGTCATCGACTGCCCGGGGGCAGACGATTTTATCGGGAGTACCCTCACCTCCATGAATGTTACCGACACGGGCGTCATTGTGGTCAATACGCAATATGGAGTGGAAGTAGGCACACAAAATATCTTCCGGTATGCCGAAGAGATGCACAAACCCGTCATCTTCGCTATGAATCAGTTGGATGGAGAAAAGGCCGATTACGATGTGGCTCTTGAACAATTGAGGGAAAACTTCGGCAACAAAATCACACCGATACAATATCCTGTCGCCTGTGGGGCGGGATTCAACGCCATGATTGATGTCCTGGTGATGAAAATGTACAGCTGGGGAGCCGAAGGGGGTGTCCCCACTATCTCGGAGATTCCTGACGACCAGAAAGAAAAAGCGCTTGCCTTACACAAACAGCTGATTGAGGCGGCCGCTGAAAACGACGAGACCTTGATGGAAAAATTCTTCGCCGAAGAGGAGCTCAACGAAGACGAGATGCGGGAAGGTATCCGGAAAGGGCTTGCCACCCGCAGCATATTCCCTGTATTTTGCGTCAGCGCTTTGCGGGATATGGGTGTCCGCCGTATGATGGAATTCCTCGGGAACGTGGTCCCCTTCGTCACCGATATGCCCAAACCGGTTTCTCACGATGGAACGGAGGTATCGCCCGATTCCGAAGGCCCGACAAGTCTCTATTTCTTCAAGACGACCGTAGAACCGCACATCGGCGAAGTCTCCTATTTCAAGGTAATGTCGGGTAAAGTTCATGAAGGGGACGACCTGCAAAATATGAACCGGGGCAGCAAGGAACGTATTTCCCAGTTGAATTGCACCTGCGGACAAATCCGCACCAAAGTGGAGGAACTGGTGGCCGGAGACATCGGTGCGACCGTTAAACTGAAGGATGTGCGCATAGGAAATACCCTCAACGAAAAAGGGTGTGAATATACATTCGACCTGATGGCTTTCCCCAATCCGAAAATCCAACGGGCTATAAAACCGCTGAATGAGGCGGAGGCGGAAAAATTGAGTGAGATACTGATGCGTATGCACGAGGAAGACCCCACATGGATAGTGGAATATTCCAAGGAGTTGCGGCAGACCATTGTATCCGGACAAGGGGAATTCCACCTGCGCACGCTTAAATGGCGTATCGAGAACAACGAAAAGATAATGATTGAATTCCAGGAGCCGCGCATTCCCTATCGGGAAACCATTACCAAAGCCGCCCGTGCCGATTATCGGCATAAGAAACAATCGGGAGGTGCCGGACAATTCGGGGAAGTTCATCTCATCATCGAACCTTATTACGACGGGATGCCCGCACCCGAAACCTATAAATTCGGTAATCAGGAATACAAAATGAGTGTCCGCGACACCCAAGTCATCGACCTTGAATGGGGCGGGAAATTGGTCTTCGTGAACTGTATTGTGGGTGGTGCCATCGATGCCCGCTTCTTGCCGGCCATCCTCAAAGGATTAATGGATCGCATGGAACAAGGTCCCCTCACAGGCTCTTATGCTCGGGATGTACGGGTATGTGTCTATGACGGGAAAATGCACCCCGTTGACTCGAACGAAATCTCATTCCGGCTTGCCGGACGTAATGCTTTCAGTACCGCATTCAAAAATGCGGCGCCGAAAATCCTCGAACCGGTGTACGATGTCGAAGTTCTGGTACCGTCAGACAAGATGGGTGATGTCATAAGCGACCTGCAAGGCCACCGGGCTATCATCATGGGGATGGAGAGTATCAAAGGTTTTGAAAAAATCATGGCCAAAGTACCTCTGAAAGAGATGGCCAACTACTCGACCACACTGAGCTCCATCACAGGTGGCCGCTCGTCCTTCAGCATGAAGTTCGCCTCTTATGAACTGGTTCCCGGTGATATTCAGGAGAAACTCCTCAAAGAATATG
>JAJQIP010000182.1 GCA_021199145.1 Porphyromonadaceae bacterium
TATATAAAGTAAGCAGTATGCTACGCCCAGGAAAAGTAAAATCAAGATGCTGACACGATAACGGGAGAGGAGGCAGCCTTCTCAGAGAAATGGTCGCAAAAGTCAGGTGACAGGCAATAAAATGCCCGGTTTCTGCGTATACATTAAAATGTCCGGTTCTACGCAATGAAATATCTCTTTCCTGCCGTTTGTTCTATTGTTTTATGGGGGATGCTCTGTGGATGCAGAGTCAAACTGAGTACAGCGCATGTCCAATATGAACGGGGGGAATATTTCATCGCAGCGACCACCTATCGTAAAGTTTACAACAAGACATCGGCTAAAGACCGGGAGAAGCGGGCACAAATCGCCTTTCGTATCGGGGAGTGTTACCGCCGTCTGAATGCGGCCCCCCGTTCGGCGGCCGGATATCAGAATGCGGTGAGGTATCACTATCCGGATAGCATCGCCCTCTTCTATTTGGCTCGGGCTCAGCAGATGCAAGGAAAATACAAGGAGGCCCGGAAAAACTACGAGGAATTTCTAACCCTGAAACCGGGTGACCGTCGGGCCGAGAACGGTCTGGAAGGCTGTGATGCGGCGTTGGAGTGGAAGGCATCACCCACTCGGTATGTGGTGAAACGGGCCGACCTGTTCAATTCACGGCGTAGCGAATGTGCCCCGATGTTTTTGGGGGAGGATAACGATATGCTCTATTTCTGTTCAACCAATGACAAGGCTACGGGTGATAAAAAGAACAACATTACCGGGTTGAAAAACAACGATATTTTTGTTGCGAAAAAGGACGAGAACGGTGTCTGGCAACGTCCTGAATTGGCAGAGGGAGGAGTCAATACCGAAAACGATGAGGGAATCATCTCTTTCTCTCCCGACGGCAATACCATGTACCTTACCCGTGCCCGGCATGAAGAGGGGGTAAATACGACAGTCGAGATATGTACTTCATCCCGGAGCGACGCCCAGTGGAGCGAACCGCAACTCTTTCAGATTACAGGCGATACCCTCTCGGCATATGCTCATCCTGCCGTATCTCCCGATGGCCGTTATCTCTATTTTGTCTCCGATATGCCGGGAGGATATGGGGGAAAGGATTTGTGGCGAATTGACTTGACCGAGCGGGGCACCGGAGTCGAGAATCTGGGGGTACAGATTAATACACCGGGCGATGAGATGTTTCCCTATATCAAGGCGGATGGTACCCTTTATTTTGCCTCGGATGGCCATCCGGGTTTGGGTGGGCTAGATCTTTTCAAGGCCACGATGAATGAATTCGGGGTGTGGAAAATCGAGAATTTGGGTGTCCCTATAAATTCGGCCGGGGATGATTTTGGGATAACCTTTGAAACGGGTCGGGAAGCCGGGTATTTCAGCTCCAACCGGAACGATTCCCGGGGGTATGACCATCTCTACAGCTTTGAATTGCCGGCCATCGAGGTGTGGATTACCGGTTGGGTGATGGACCAGGATGAGGAGCCGATTCCCAATGCGATAATCCGTATTGTGGGTAAGGACGGTTCCAATCAGAAAGCCTATTCCCGGGAAGACGGTTCCTATAAATTTCGTCTCGACTTGGGCATTGACTATGTGATGATGGCCGGTTGTCAGGGATTCCTCAATTCCCGGGGAGAATTTACCAGTGATGCCGAGGAGAGGAATGAGACCTATGGCCTTGACTTCATCTTGGCGGCCATCAACAAGCCGGTCATTGTGGAGAATGTCTTTTATGCCTTCGACCGGGCGGATGTCACCCCTGAGTCGGCAGCCGCTTTGAATGAGATTATACAGATGTTGGAAGACAATCCGAATGTCTCGATAGAGTTGGGGGCGCATACCGATATGATTGGAAGTGAGGAGTATAACCTTGACCTTTCGGAACGCCGGGCCAAAGCGGTTGTGGAATATTTGATTGCCCATGGGGTGGAGGCCGACCGGCTGACTCCGAAAGGATACGGAAAGTCCGAACCTCGGACGATTACCCGCAAACAGGCACGGGATTACCCGATGTTCCGGGAAGGCGATGTGCTAACCGACGAATATATTCTGGCTTTGCCGCCGGAGCAGCAGGAGTTGGCCAATGCCTTGAACCGCCGTACGGAATTTCGGGTACTGGATGTGAATTACCGTTTGATGTAGTCCTATGCTTTCGATTCTAATCCCCACTTACCGTTTCGATTGTTCCCCTCTTGTACGGGAACTCTCCCGTCAGACCGAGGCATTGCATATCCCGTATGAGATACTTGTCTGTGACGACGGATCCCCCGACGATGAGGGAAAAGCGGGGAATCGCCGCATCAACGACCTCCCGCACTGTCGCTTTATAGAACTTCCCGAAAATAGGGGAGCGGCCCATAACCGTAACTTTTTGGCCGCTCAAGCCCGATACGATTATTTTCTGTTCCTCGACAGTGATTTGATGCCGTGTAACGGTTGTTTTGTCAAACGGTATGTGCAAGCGGCCGTTCCCGATACGGTGATTGGCGGGACTATCCGCTTCCGTGTACCTGGACTGTCGGAGCAGGCGGCCAAGGCCAATTTGCGGTATGTCTATGCTTTGGCTCGGGAAGAGCGACCGTTGTCCGTGCGGAACAAGAATCCTTATGCCCATTTTTCTGCATTTAGTTGTCTGATTCCTAGGGCGATTTTCAATCGTATTTGTTTCTGTGAGGAACTCACCTCCTACGGTCATGAAGATACCCTTTATGGAAAGGAGTTGCAAGCCGCTGGTATTGCCGTCAAGTATATTGACAATCCTGTATTTCACGATATTGTGGACTCCAGTGAACTTTTCCTGCAAAAGACAGAGACAAGTTTGCGCAATGTCTGGTGCCATCGCTCCTTGATGGGGGAGTATGTGCGCGTTCTCAATGTACAGCAACGGGTCAAGCGGATGGGATTGCAGGGGATGGTCCGAGGCGTGTTTGCCCTCTTCGAGAAGAGATTACACCGTCATCTCTTAGGCATGCATCCCCGCCTGTGGTTGTTCGATTTTTATAAATTGGGCTATCTCTGCCGTCTCAACCATACCCTCTCGCAGAAAAACACTCCCAAATAACATCCCCTTCAGATCTATTTGCTAAGCGAAAAGGTAAGGCGATAGGGCTGACGCATACATCTATATCTGATTGATGTATATACCTTTGGGGAGTCTGAGGATGTCAAATTCTCAGAAAGAAAATGTTTCAGAATAAAGTAGGCTTCGCTCCGAAGTTGATTATTCTTCTCAAGAAGAAATAATCAACGGATTGTCACTTGGGTAGCCCCAAAGCCATACTCTTGGAACGAAGCGTCTTGATGATCATAGGTCTTGTATTTCCGCTGCAGCTCTTCGAGTATAGCTCGGCGGAGTACCCCAGCCCCTTTGCCGTGTATGAAGACAATTTTCTGCCCTTTCTTCTCCTTGTATTGTTCAAGGGTATCCCGGAAGGCCTTCAGTTGTAGCTGTAACATGTCGGTGTGACTCAAGCCGGTGGTACTGTCGACCAATTCATAAATATGCAGATCCACCTCAATCGGTCCCTCTTTCGAAGGTTTATGGGATGTCTGTTTCGGGGCGTGGGGCGGTTCTTCTTTTTCACGTAGCTCCTTTTCCAAGAGGGAACTATCGAGTGCTTTCTCTTCAATGGGATGAGGTTCTTCTTTCTTTTCCGGTATTTCTTCTTTCTCTTCGGCAGGGGGAAGTGCAGCTTCCTCTTGGGGGGCGGCTGGTTCTATGACGACACATTCGTTGCAGAGGACGGGAATTTCAAATCCATCTTCCTCCTCCACGGAGACGATTTTTCCTTTGATACTGCGCACAATGCCTCCGCCCACACTGTTCAAGAAGCGGACTTTGTCTCCAACTTTTACCATAAGGCATACGGTTTTATCTCACAAAGATGCTTATTTTTGCAGAGATATTCAATAGGCTCTATGCAAAAACCCCAAGATATCTTCCTCTCCGAATACGATTATTCCTTACCGGAGGAGCGGATTGCCAAATATCCGCTTGCTCGGCGGGATGCCTCAAAATTACTTCTCTTTCGAGGCGGGGAAATTTCTTCCTCGACCTTCGACCAGTTGCCTCGATTTCTTCCGGACGATACCTTGTTGATATGCAACAATACTCGGGTCATTCAGGCTCGCCTTCATTTTCACAAAGAGAGCGGTGCCATTATAGAAATTTTCTGCCTCGAACCATTGGATCCTTGCGATTATCTGCTCTCGTTCCAGACAACAGGCTGCTGTGTGTGGCACTGTCTGGTGGGAAATCTTCGGCGGTGGAAAGCGGGACGGTTGTCTCGGACATTGCAGGTCGAAGGGAAAGAGGTCACGTTGCAGGTCGAACGGCGGAATCCTGTTCCGGGCGAGACCCAGGAGATTGTTTTCCGTTGGGACGGAGAAGGGGTAACCTTCGCCTCTCTGCTCGAAGTTTTCGGAGAGTTGCCCATTCCTCCCTATCTCAACCGAGCAACGGAAGAGAGCGATAAGATAACCTATCAGACCCTCTATTCGCATATTGAAGGTTCGGTGGCGGCTCCTACGGCCGGACTCCATTTTACACCCGAAGTTTTCACCGCTTTGCAAGAGCGTGGGATTCCCTGTCAAGAGCTTACATTACATGTTGGGGCCGGGACCTTCAAGCCGGTGAAGAGCGAGACGATTGCCGGGCATGAGATGCACACCGAGTATCTTTCTGTACCCCGTGACCTGCTTGCGCTTCTTGCCGTTACGCCCCGTCGTGTCGTGGCTGTGGGCACCACTTCGGTGCGTACGCTCGAAAGTCTCTACTATATGGGATGCACCGTGTTGCAAAATCCCGAAGCGACACCGGCCCAACTTGTCGTGGAACA
The DNA here is from genome assembly GCA_021199145.1 of Porphyromonadaceae bacterium. Taxonomy (GTDB): domain Bacteria; phylum Bacteroidota; class Bacteroidia; order Bacteroidales; family UBA11471; genus Caccoplasma. Next base: position 4,830 of record JAJQIP010000182.1, read on the forward strand.
GTGGCGGCCTTATGAAGAGGGTCCCGATATATCGGTCGGGGAGGCTTTGTCAGCCCTTGTGGCCTATCTCGATTGCCACAACCTTGACCGCTTGGTCTCGGCTACCCGTATGATTATCGTGCCGGGATTCCGTTGGCGTATCGTGCAGGGACTTATCACCAATTTCCACCAACCCCGCAGTACGCTGCTCTTGTTAGTCTCCTCTTTTGTGAAGGGTCGTTGGCGGGAAATTTACGAGTATGCTTTGGCCAACGGTTTCCGGTTTCTCAGTTATGGGGACAGTTCCCTGCTTCTTCCTTAAAATGTAAACGGTATGAAACAATCGGTATTGGGTCGTCAGGTCGCCTATCCTGAACACTATTCCCCGGAAATTCTCGTGCGGGTGGACCGTGCGGAGAACCGGTTGGCACATGCCATCGACATCGCCCGTCTCCCCTTTGTCGGTTTTGATGTGTGGAACGCCTATGAGGTAAGCATTCTCACGGAGAACGGCATTCCTGCCAATTTTGTTTTGCGGATGCTTTATCCTTGTGAGAGTCCCTATATTGTCGAGAGCAAATCGTTGAAACTCTATCTGAACGCTTTCAATAAGAGCCGTTTTGGTCGTTCTGTCGATGAAATCGTCTCCTTTTTGACGGCTACCGTTTCGCACGATCTCTCCTCTTTACTGGAGATTCCGGTCAAGGTGGTGTTGGAGACTCCCCCTACGGCCGCCGGTCATACAGTGCTCTCTCCAGGGATGGCTTGCGAACCGCCTGTCGAGTGGCCTTGTTGGGGAATGGCCGACCTCTCTTTTGTACCGCTCACCGCTTACAAGGAAGATAGGTCGCTTTTACTGGGAGATTTCGGGAAGGGAGGTACCCTTATGGGGATGACGGATATGCTGCGGAGTCGTTGCAAAGTCACTTCGCAACCCGATTGGGGAGACCTCTATCTCTATATGCAGGGAGAGCGGTTGCCCTCGGTCGATAAATTACTTCGCTATATCGTCTCTTTTCGGGATGAAAACCACTTCCACGAAGAGGTGGTCGAAATGATTTATGCGGCTTTGTGGTCGCTGTTTACCCCGGAAGAGTTGTTGGTCATGGCCTTTTATACTCGGCGGGGCGGTATTGATATCAATCCTGTCCGGGCCAGTCGGCCGGAATTGATTACCCGTTTTGCCCCGCACGTTTCCGGCTTCGGTCATATTTCTGTCAAATCTCCCCGTCAATAAGATTGGCCCTTGGAAATTTAGCCGTTTATTGTTGGGAATCCTTTCCGAAGCGGCTTCTTAAAGTGGTGATAAGAGCGGAGAAAGAGGAGAGGCAGATTTTTTCACCCGCATAGGAAAAGGCGATATGGTCAGCGGCTTCGATGGCAATACGAGCTGTTTCCGTCGGAACGGAAGGGCTTTTCCCCTCGGCTGTATCCCCCATATTTTCATCTAAGAGACACGAAAATCCATTGCGGTTGAGCAGATTGACCCCCCAGTGCAACAGTGTGGGGTTGGCCGCTGAGAGAGCTATACGGGAATGTCCTTGTACAAGAGGGTAGTAGCTGCCGTGTTCGGGGTCGAAGCGGATAGCGTTAGAGGGGAAAAGATTGTCCAGTCTGCCGGCGAGAATCAACTCTTCAGTGACCCCGCACTCCAATCCCTTTTGTGGAGAGAGTAACCACAGTTTGTCGGCGAGGACGAGTGCCTGTCCCACGTCATGAGTAGAGAGGAGGATTGTCTTCCCGTTTTCCGCCGCCAACCGGTGGAGCAACGACATCATCTCAATCCGGCTGGGCAGGTCGAGGAAGGCGGTGGGTTCGTCGAGGAGAATCACTTCACTTTCTTGGGCCAAGGTCTTGGCGATAAATGCTTTTTGCCGTTCCCCGTCGGAGAGTTGAGAGAGATGGAAATTCCGTTTGTGGGCGATGCCCGTCTCTTCCATGACCTTTTCGATGATGCGCCGGTCGTCCGGACGAAGTGACCCCCAGAAGCCGGTGTAGGGGTAGCGTCCCAAGGCCACCAGTTCATGCACCCGTAATCCTCCCGCTACTTGACGTTCGGTGAGGACGACGCTGATGTGGCGGGCCAGCTCCCCCTCTTTATAGGCAGAGAGATTCTTCCCCTTGAGTCTGATTTCCCCACCGAGGGCAGGTTGGGTGGCCGACAGGGTGCGCAGCAGGGTTGATTTTCCGACCCCGTTTATACCGAGCAGGGCGGTCAGTTCACCGGGATAGAGGGCAAAATCCATCGGGGGAAAAAGGGCGTTTTCCCGTTTTCCCTCTCGGTAACCTATTGTTACCTGACAACCTTCCAAGACAGGGGTCGAATCCATCAATTAAAATATTGTATTTTCCGTTGGTTGACAAGAATATAGATAATAACCGGCGCTCCGAAAAGCGGGGTTACGGCATTGAGAGGAATGATACCCCAACCTCCAGGAAGCACACAGAGAAAGTTGCAGGCCAAGGCCACGGCACTGCCTGAAAGCATAGTAGCCGGCAAGACCCAGGAGTGGTTCGAGGAGCGTAACAGCAGACGGGCGATATGGGGAACAGCCAGGCCAATAAAGGCAATCGGACCGCAATAGGCGGTGACAATGGCGGTGAGCCATCCTGTGCAGAGCAACAGACATATCCGGATGAGGCGTACATTGACCCCTAAATTGGCCGCATAACGCTCTCCCAAAAGCAGGGCATTGAGCGGCTTGATGAGCAGGAGTGCAGCGAGGAGTCCCACTAAGGTCGCTCCGCAGAAAAAGGGAATTTGGCTCATAGGGATGCTGGAGAAGTCACCCAATCCCCAGATGGTGTAGGAA
>JAJQIP010000185.1 GCA_021199145.1 Porphyromonadaceae bacterium
GCCGAGTTCAATGGTTTTAGGCATATAGTCCCGAATGAACTTCGGAGAGAAGTCAAACATATGCGAAGTGGCGATAATCGGACGCCCCGCTCCGTCGTATCGGATGTTTTCACCCAAAATAAAGCGATATCCACCAATAATTTCCCGGTCCGCCGGATCCCATACGATAAGTTGTTGGCAAGGAGGTTCCATGGTGTCATATTGGTCTATGTCCACCTCTTTCCCCGTACCTCCCCCGGCTGTCCGGAATGCGATTTCCCGCAGTCGGCCTATTTCCCGCATGATGTTGGGGGCATTCTTATAGTTTACGATATAGATTTCGTTTTCCCCTTTGTTGGTATGGCGCAGAAAACGTTCGGAGGTCAGTTCTTCCTCTATTTTCTCTCTTTCAATGGGGGCAATAATCTTTTTCATAATCGCTTGGAATTGTTTAAACTATCTCTGATACTGTAAACCTCGTCTTTTACGTATTGTGCCCATTCCATACGGGATCTCGATTTGTCAAACGTTTGCCAGGGAATGGTGCGGCCGAAATGTATGGTGAATCTTTTCCTTTCGCTCTTGAACATTTCATCGGGCAGGTAGACCAATTCAACGTTGAATTTTATCCCCAATCTTTTTCTCCAACGGGCGAAACGGTAAAAAAACGGAGAGTTGTATCCTTCAAACCAGATGGGTATGACATCCCTCTGATATTGTACGCTTTTGGCAATGAAGGCTTTGTTCCATGTCAAATCGCATATTTCACGCTTTTGCTGCCGAGAACAGAGTCCGGCCGGAAATACGATTATCTGGCAGTCACTTTCGTATGCTTCGCAAATGCTGTTCGCCTTGTCCTTGTCCTGTTTCCCGTATTTGTTGATGGGAAGGAAAACGTCCGACAAAGGCAGGACCGTCAGCAGGTCATTGACGACAAATTTTATGTTCTTGTTATAGCGTTGCCCCAATACGGAGATGAGGGCCACCCCGTCAATTCCCCCCAACGGATGGTTGGAGGCAAAGATAAAACGCCCTTTGGCCGGAATGTTTTCTTCTCCCTCCACTTGGAGTGAAATATTCAGGTACTCTATTACGGTATTGGCAAAATCCACCCCCCGAAGATTGGGATAGACCTCAAAAAAACGGTTGAAACGTTCTTGTTGTATAGTACGTTCGAGGTAGTTGAAGATGAATTTCGGAATCCTTTTGGCGATTCTCGCTGATTTTTTTCTTACAACATCCTCTAAATCAATGCGTAGTAATTTATCTTCGGACATACCTATATACGCAAAAACAAACAAAGGTAGTGTTTCTTTTGAAATAAACGGGGTATAATTGTGAAAAATGTTTTCAGATTCCACTCCTTTTGCTTTTAAATGCGAAAAACAAAAGGAAATTTGTTGAAAAAAAAATGAAAAATTTAATGGGTGTCCATGTTTTTCTTCTTATTTTTACAACAACAAACGTGTACTTGAATAAATAGATGCAATCCGCTGTATATCATACTCCTGCATTGCTCGATGCTTCTGTCGAAGGGTTGAATGTGCAACGTGACGGAACCTATATCGATGCTACATTTGGGGGCGGTGGCCATTCACGGGCCATTATGAGTCGGTTGGGGGAGAAGGGGCGGCTTTATGCTTTTGATCAGGATGAGGATGCTTTTAGTAACCGTATGGATGACCCGCGGTTTGTCTTTGTGTGGAGTAATTTCCGTTTTCTCAAGAATTTCATGCGTTATTATGGGGTAGAAAAGGTGGATGGCGTCTTGGCCGATTTGGGAGTGTCGTCCCATCATTTCGACCTTCCGGAGAGGGGCTTTTCCTTCCGTCTGGACGGTAAGTTGGATATGCGGATGAACCGCCGTTCACCAGTCACGGCCGCTGATATTGTGGAGAATTATACGGCGGAACAGTTGGCCGATATTTTTTATCTCTATGGCGAATTGCGTTCTTCCCGCAAAATCGCCGAAGCGATAGTTTCCGTTCGGCGGACACGGAAGATAAAGACAACGGGGCAGTTGGTCGAAGTGGTTTCGCCTTGTATCGATAAACGTCAGGAAAAGAAAGAACTGGCACAAATATTTCAAGCGTTACGCATTGAGGTCAATCAGGAGATGGCGGTACTGCGCCACATGCTATCTTCGGCAAATGACTTGGTAAAGCCGGGAGGACGTATTGTCGTCCTGACCTATCATTCCCTGGAAGATCGGTTGGTAAAAAACTTTTTCAAGACCGGAAATTTCGAAGGGCGTCCTCAAAAAGATTTTTTCGGACGTATGGAGGCCCCTCTGCGCTTGGTCAACAACAAGGTGATTGTGGCGGACGAGGAAGAGGTGTTGCGTAATCCTCGGGTACGCAGCGCCAAATTGCGTATTGCCGAGAAACTGTAAAAGGGTAAAGGTATGACGGAGAATGACGAGGAAAAGGACAATGTGAAGGCACCCGATGCCGTGGAAACGGAAACGGGGTCGGCTCCTCGTCTGATTCCCTTCCTGCGACGGATTTTTGAGGGGGTCTTTGAGGGGGAAATCGTCTCGTTCGATTTCTTCTACCGACAATGGAAGGCATGTCTTGTTGTAATAATCCTCCTGTTTTGTTATATAGGCAACCGGTACAGTTGCCACCGTAAGATGCTTGAAATAGAGCATTTGCGTGCCAAAGAGGTAGAGTTGCGGTATGAAGCAACGACGTTGTCTTCGGAGTTGACGGGGAAGAGCCGCCCTTCCCGCATTGAGAAACTTTCCGGTGAGAAAGGGTTGGACATCCATCCTGCCAAAGTACCTTCGTATAAACTAAAGCGGAGGAGGTATGAAGACTAAGGGGCTATATTTCCGGTATCTCATTATCGTAGTGGCCGTCGCTGCGATTTGTGTAGCGATACTCTTCAAAATGGCCCGTACTGTTTTTGTGGAGCGGGACAAATGGCAGGCCAAAGCGGAGCGGCCTCTTTACGATACGGTGTCGATACTGGCTCCGAGGGGAAATATCCTGGCGACGGACGGCCGTCTGTTGGCGACCATGATGCCCCGCTATACGATGTATGTTGATTTCGGAGCCGACGGTTTCAATAAAGATACCTTCGAACGTTACCTTGACCCCTTGTGCCAGGCGTTGGCACAGATGCCCGGCGACCGTACGGCGGCGGAATATAAAGCCCATTTGCTGAAAGGACAACGTTCCAGGTCTCGCTATTACCGTATTTCTTATACTCGGTTGTCGTACGTGCAGAAAAAGCAGATTCTGGAGTATCCCTTCTTCAATCAGCAAAATCCCGGTAAGACGGGACTTGTCTTTGAAGAGCTGATGAGTCGTGACCGTCCGTTCGGACTGTTGGCCTCCAGTACGGTAGGGAGTGTGTACATAAACAGTGAAGGCCGGGGGGCCTCCGGGATAGAGTTGCGGTGTGATTCCCTGTTGCGGGGCGTCAACGGCAAACGTATCAAGCAGCGGGTGCAATGGCAATGGGTGGGAGATATCCTGACAAAACCTGTCTCCGGTCAGGATGTGTATACGACGATTGATGTCGATATCCAGGATATGGCCGAATCGGCGTTGATGAACAGACTGCAGGAGCTTCAGGCCGACTATGGTGTGGCTATCATTATGGAGGTGAAGACGGGGGCGATACGGGCGATTGCCAATCTCGACCGCCAGCCCGATGGTTCTTATAAGGAGGGGGTAAACCATGCGATAAGTGATTTGCTGGAGCCGGGTTCTACCTTCAAGACGGCCTCGATGATGGTCGCTTTGGATGCCGGTGTGGTGACTCCCGATGAGGAGTTCGATACCGGAAACGGCTTGTTTCAATATGGCGGGAGATCCTTGAGGGACCACAATTACAGTCATGGGGGATATGGAGTTATCACGGCGGCGCAGACCATATGGTACTCTTCCAATGTCGGGATTTCCAAAATTGTATTGAAAGGGTTTGAGAAAGACCCCAAGAAATATGTTGACGGCCTTTATGCGATAGGCCTGAACAAGAGGGTCGATTTGGGGCTTCCGGGAGCGGGATATCCCATTATCAAATATCCGGTAAACGAGGACGGGAAAGCCAATCCGTCGTGGTCGAAAGTCTCTTTGCCGTTCATGAGTTTCGGCTATGAAGTCCTGATTCCTCCCATTTATACGTTGATGTTCTATAACGGTATTGCCAACGGGGGAAAAATGATAAAGCCCTATATTATTTCCGGTATAGGGGAGAACGGACATGTGTCGCGACGGTTCGGGACGGAAGTTGTCACGGAGAAAATCTGCAAAGACCAGACTTTGAAAGAAATACGGCAGATGCTGGTAGATGTGGTACAACACGGTACGGCTCATGGCCGTACAGCGGTCAGTTCCGATTATGTCCAGATTGCCGGAAAGACAGGTACGGCGCAAATTCATCAGGGGGCGGCCGGCTATAAAGGGAATACGGTGCGTTACAGAGTTTCGTTTTGCGGCTATTTCCCTGCTGCCAATCCCAAGTATTCGGGTATCGTAGTGGTGTCGAATCCTCGTGTCGGTTATCCTTCCGGTGGTACGATGCCCGGAGCCGTCCTCCGTACGGTGGCCGACGAGATGTATGCCCGAGGATTCCTTCCCAGTAAGGAGACGATGCCACGGGATACGCTTTATGCCAAGATGCCCGCCATCAAAAGCGGGGATGCCAAGAGTATCCTCTCTGTCTGTCAGTCGCTTTCGCTTCCTCTTTCATCGGGTGCGAAAAATGAGTATCGGAATGGATGGGCTTCGGTGGAATCGAAGGATTATCCGATTGCCTTGAAGTCGTTGACACCGAATACCCGTACAGTGCCTTCGGTCATCGGAATGGGCGTACGTGACGCTATCTATCTGTTGGAACAGGTCGGTTTGCGTGTCGCTGTGGAGGGAAGCGGTAAGGTCGTGCGTCAGTCTATCCCTGTGGGACGCCGTTTTACCCGAGGGGAGAAAATAACCATTGTGTTGAAGTAAACAGATGAATCATGCAACTAAAAGATCTTCTTCAAACCGTATGTGTGACAAAAATCGTGGGCACTGACATTGTCGGAGTAACCTCTGTTACGGACGATTCTCGTCGTGTCGGGGAGGGGACGTTGTTCGTGGCTGTTCGTGGCGTGGCTGTCGACGGACATACCTTTATCTCCAAGGCCGAGGCGCAAGGGGCGGCGGTCATCGTGTGTGAGGAACTGCCGGCCGTGCTCTCCCCGCAAGTCGTTTATGTCGTGACCCCCGATAGCCGGGAGGCGTTGGGGCTGTTGGCTTCGGCATGGTATGGCAATCCTTCGCACCGACTCACGTTGGTCGGGGTTACCGGTACGAACGGCAAGACAACTATTGCTACGCTGTTGTATGAGATGTTCCGCTTTTTCGGTGAGAAAGCAGGTCTTTTATCGACCGTCTGCAATTATGTCGACGACCGGGCTGTCCCGACCGAACATACGACACCTGACCCCTTGACTCTGCACCGGTTGTTGCGGGAGATGGTCGATGCTGGATGCCGTTATGCTTTTATGGAGGTCAGTTCGCACTCGGTGGACCAGCGGCGTATTGCCGGACTCAAATTTGCGGGGGGCATATTTACCAATCTTACCCGGGACCATCTCGATTATCACAAAACGGTACAGGCCTATCTCCAGGCGAAAAAGAAATTTTTCGACCATCTTCCTCCTGAAGCTTTCGCCTTGACGAATGCCGACGACAAGAACGGAAAGGTCATGCTGCAGAATACCCGTGCCAAGAAACAGTGCTATGCACTGAATACATTGGCCGATTATAAGGGGCGCATTATCGAAAGTCGTCTCGACGGGACACTCCTTGAGGTCAATGGACGGGAGGTCAATGTACAGTTTGTCGGCAAGTTCAATGCGTATAACCTGTTGGCCGTGTATGGGGCCGCTTGTCTGTTGGGGGCGGATTCCGAAAGGGTGCTGGTTACCCTCAGCCGTCTTGTCCCCGTGTCGGGAAGATTCCAGACGTTGCATGCCCCGCAAGGGTATACGGTCATCATCGACTATGCCCATACACCCGATGCCATAACTAACGTGCTTTCCGCAATAGGTGAGGTGGTGGGTCATACAGGGAGTGTCATTACCGTTGTGGGGGCAGGAGGAAACCGGGACAAAGGCAAACGTCCGCTTATGGCCCAGGAGGCGGTAAAGAGAAGTGATAAGGTGATTTTTACCTCGGATAATCCCCGCTTCGAAAAGCCCCAGGATATCCTCGACGATATGTTGGCCGGATTGGATGTGGAACAACGTCGGAAGGTGCTGACAATCGTAGACCGTCGGGAGGCTATCCGGGCGGCGACACAGTTCGCCCGACCGGGGGATGTGATTCTCATTGCCGGTAAAGGGCATGAAGATTATCAGGAGATAGAGGGTGTAAAGCACCACTTCAATGATTATGAAGAGGTAGAGCAATTGTTTAAAGCCTAATTTTTCGGAAAATGTTGAATCCTTTGTTTCGATTTCTTGATGAGTTGAATATTCCCGGAATGGGAGTGTTCCAATATATCACCTTTCGTTCGGGCCTGGCCCTTATTTTATCCCTGTTCATCGCAACCATTATAGGTCGGCGCATCATTTCCTGGCTGCAGCGGATGCAAATCGGTGAGGTCGTGCGCAATTTGGGCATTGAAGGGCAGTTGACCAAAAAGGGAGTTCCCACCATGGGGGGTATCATTATCATTATCGCTATTTTGATTCCCTGTCTGTTGGTAGGGCATCTCGACAATATATACATGATATTGATGCTGGTCACAACGGTCTGGATGGGGATTATTGGATTTCTCGATGACTATATGAAGCTCAAGTATCACAACAAGGAGGGGCTGCACGGCCGCTTCAAAATACTGGGACAGGTGATACTGGGCCTTATTGTCGGACTGACTCTCTTTTTAAGTCCTGTCGTGGTAATCCGTGAGAATGTAACGGTACGGCATGAGGATACTACAGAGGTGCAGTATCTTCCCGAAAATATCAAGTCGACCCAGACGACAATTCCTTTTGTAAAGAACAATAACTTCGATTATGCCGATTTGGTTCCCTTTTTGGGAAAACATGCGCAGATTGCCGGATGGATAATCTTTATCCTGGTGACGATTTTTGTGGTGGCTGCCGTATCAAATGGGGCGAATCTGACGGACGGACTTGACGGTCTGGCCACGGGTTCGTCGGCGATTATCGGTGTGGCGCTGGCGATTATGGCGTACTTGTCGGGCCATATCGCCTATTCGTCCTATCTGAATATCATGTATATCCCCGGAAGTGAGGAGTTAGTGGTATTCTCTTGTGCGTTTATCGGGGCGACTATCGGTTTCCTCTGGTATAACGCCTTTCCGGCTCAGGTCTTTATGGGTGATACGGGTAGTCTGACCATAGGCGGCATTATCGGTGTGTTTGCCGTATTGATACATAAGGAGCTGCTTACGCCGCTGCTGTGCGGTATATTTTTGATAGAAAGCGTGTCGGTCATTATGCAGGTCTCCTATTTTAAGTATACGAAACACCGTTGTGGTGAAGGCCACCGTCTTTTTAAAATGGCACCGTTGCATCACCATTTCCAAAAGGCGGGCAATAGTGTGGATGCCGTGTGGAAAAAACCCCTTATCCCGATTCCCGAATCTAAGATTGTGATTCGTTTTTGGATTATAGG
>JAJQIP010000103.1 GCA_021199145.1 Porphyromonadaceae bacterium
CCGCCTTCGTCTACGCCCACCGAGCCGACCCCGATGCCAAACTCTACCTCAACGACTACAGTGTGGAGTTTTCTGGTAACAGCAAGACAACCGCCTTCTACAACCTGGCGACACGTCTGAAAAACAGCGGCATTCCCATCGACGGTGTCGGTCTGCAATGCCACCTCACCGTAGGGAGTATCGACTCGGCCAAATTCGACACCAACGTTGCCAGCTATGCCGATTTGGGTCTGAACTGCATTGTCACCGAATTGGATATTGCCGCCACAACAAGTCAGTTTGAAAAACAGGCGGCGGCCTACGCCACTATCGCCCGAGTGGCTTTGAAGTACGACCACTGTCCCCATGTGGTCATCTGGGGACTGACCGATGACACTTCGTGGCGGACGGGCGACAACCCCTTGTTGTTCGATGCGACATTGGTGGCCAAACCTGCCTTCTTCTCCCTTCGGGATGTCCTGGCGGAATATGCGACGGGAGCCGACGGCATAGGGAGTACCTACCTCTCGCCCGAAGAAGTTTCGCCTTATGTGGATGTCTACGATATCATGGGACACTTGGTGGCCAAGCAGATGCTCCGCACTCGGCTACGGGAACTGCCTGCCGGATACTATATTGTTGACCGCAAGGGCATGTTGATTTACTGATGAAATCGTCATTACAAGTAAAGCCCCGTGTGAAATTCACACGGGGCTTTACTTTTTTGTATAGAATATCCGCTTACTCTTTAATGAGTTTAAGCGATTGCACACCCTCCTGGGTCATTACCCGACAAAGATAGACGCCTTGTGCGAGACCCGATACGGGTAAGGTGACGGTGTTCGTACCGACCGGTTGCGAGAGACGGGTCTGATAGACCATCTGCCCCGCAAACGAATATATCGCAATCTCTACCGAAGAGGGAGCGGTCAACGAGAAGGTAAGGAAAGCCTCCTCCCGAACAGGATTGGGAGATACTTTTACTGGAAGAGTTGCCGTCTCCGGAATGTTCGTTACACTCGTGACATCGATATCGTCGGAGGTCCCTATACGGCCGTAGAAACTGACATCACACAAACCGAAAGTATACTTCATGCTATTCAAAGCATTCGTGTTATAGGGCATAAACCGGAAATAGAAGCTCTTGCCCGGTTTGACGAGCACAGGCGTACTCATCACATAGCTGTAAGAAGCATAGGAATCCCGCACCGGTGTCACGCCGGCATAAGGATAGACCGCTGTAATCAAGGATTCCCGAGTATCGTAAAGAGCAGAGAAAAGCATATTGTCGGTTCCCATCGATTTGGCTTGGAAAGAGAGAGAATCAATGGCCATATAGTAGCTGTCGTCCTTTGTGGCTAAAGTATATTGCAAATAAACAGTATCGGAAATGCCGCTGTTGTCGGCCCAAGCTTCAGCACCGAACCGTTCATACCCGCTGTTGAGCTGGGCCAAAAGGCCCGAATAGGTGAAGGCCGTCGTCAACTCATCGGAACTTGACGTAGCCTCGCTGTCAAGACTCGTCATATTCCAAATGGCGAAAACCTCTTCCCCTCCGACAAGGCGGGTGGGGTCAGAGACCGGATCGGTGCTCTCGCCTTTGGCATAATAGTCATCGTCTGTATATTCAGGTTCTACATAAGCCGGGAAGAACTCATCTATGGGATCATCCGCTCCATCCAGACCATCTTTCATGATATCTTCCACAAGACTGTTGATATACACCTCAATAGCGGTATAACCGTTCGCATCGGGAAAAGGCTCCGTCGCATCTTCCACATCGTATGGGTCAAGGCCGTTGGCCGTCTCCCAGGCATCAGGGATTCCGTCACCGTCACTGTCCCGCAGACGGGCGGTAGTCGTCAAGGTAGGCCACCCGCCGACATCGCTCTGGGTGTCAATAATACCTTTGGTACTTCCGTTCGACCCCTCATAGGTATAGGTGCCGTTCTCGGTCTCCATGAGAACTCGGATATCAACCTCATCCCGACAGAGGGAAGCACCGACCAACTCAAGCACCTTCTCATAGGCCACCTCAGCGGTCTGCAGACTGATGGTATCGCCGGTAAAGGGAGTCGTCGCCTTGATGGAACTGATGCCGCCCGACGGGGTACCGTTGGGTTGGATGCCATTCCAGTTGTCACTGTTCACATTGGCTATTCTCGTCACATAGGCTGAGTTTGCCTGAATATCGTCACAACTGTCGTCGAACCAGTTGCCCGAGACATAGAAGACACCCCACACACCCTTCTCATTCACATTGGTGCCGTCATCGGCATTCGGAGCGAAGATGCGGTCGACTAATGCGGATTTCGTAGCAGTCGAAGGACCTGGTTTGTAGTAGTTGTTGATGAAGTTATAACTGCCGCCCTCACCCGCATAACCGCTATTGGTAGGACCCCAGTTGTAAATGACATTGTTGTAAAGGTCGACACGTTCTTCATCGGGAAGTCCTGTGTAGCGACTGCCGCACAGACGGGGATTACGGCTCGAATGGTGGGCCAGGATGTTATGGTGGAAAGTTGCGCCTTCACCACCCCAGATACCTCCATACCCGTGAGACCCTTTTTCGTGGATGGAATTGGCCAGACTCTCGCTGACGATACACCACTGCATGGTGAATTCCTTATTGTCGTAGAACGAAGCGCATTCGTCAGTACACCAACTCATCGAGCAGTGGTCAATGATAATCCTCTCGTGATCGCGACCGTTCATGGCATCGTCTTCTGTTTTGCACTCATCCCCCATACGACAGCGGATGAATCGCACAATCACGTTATCCGACGCTACCTCCACAGTATAGTTTTTCAAACAAATACCATCACCCGGGGCAGTCTGTCCCGCTATAGTCACATCACCCGGTGAAATTTTCAGCGTCGACTCCAATGCGATAGTACCCGATACGTCGAAGACAATGGTACGAGCACCGGTTTGCCCGATGGCCCAGCGCAACGAACCATCACCGCTATCGTTCAGGTTGGTCACATGGATGACTTTTCCTCCCCGACCACCGGTCACATAACGGCCATAACCTTCTGCTCCCGGAAAAGCGGGCAAATCCTGAGCGGAAAGAGGGACTGTAAAACCACACAAGGCAAGGAATAAGAAGAAAAATTTTGCTTTCATGACAAATAGAAATTTAAGATTGACACGGGAAGAAAAATCACCGCACCATTTCGATAATGAACAAAGGTAAAAATAGTTTTCAAGAAAAAAGGTTCACTATTCTCTTTTTTTGGAGGATTTTTCCGAAAGAAGGAATCGGGAGAGAGATTGCTAAAAAAGTTATACCTTTGCACAGTCTTTTCAAAATTATTTAAAGCGACGACAATGAAAGCATTTGTATTTCCAGGGCAAGGGGCTCAATTCACAGGTATGGGCAAGAGCCTGTACGAAAGCGACAGCGAAGCCAAGAAACTCTTTGATAAAGCCAACGGGATATTGGGATTTTCCATCACCGACATAATGTTTGCCGGAACCGATGAAGAGTTGCGCCAGACCAAAGTGACGCAACCGGCCATCTTTCTCCACTCGGTCATTCTCGCCCGCACGATGGGAGCGGAATTCTGTCCCGACATGGTAGCCGGCCACTCCCTCGGCGAATTTTCGGCATTGGTTTCGGTCGGTGCCCTCTCTTTTGAAGACGGTGTCAAGCTGGTAGCGGCCCGTGCCCGTGCTATGCAGAAAGCCTGTGAAGCCACCCCGTCGACCATGGCGGCGGTATTGGCCCTGCCTGACGAGAAAATCGAAGAAATCTGTAGCTCCATCACCGAAGGGGTGGTCGTTCCGGCCAACTACAACTGCCCGGGACAGGTGGTCATCTCTGGAGACGAAAAGGGAATTGATGCCGCTTGCGCCAAAATGCTCGAAGCCGGAGCGAAACGGGCTTTGAAACTGAAAGTCGGTGGGGCTTTCCACTCCCCCATCATGGAACCGGCACGGGCGGAACTGGCCGAAGCCATTTCCCGTACAAACTTCTCTTCCCCGAAGTGTCCCGTCTATCAGAATGTCAATGCACAGGCGGTCACCAACCCAGAGGCCATCAAGGCGAACTTGATTGCCCAACTGACGGCTCCAGTACGTTGGACACAATCGGTACGCCACATGGTAGCCGACGGGGCCACCTCGTTTACCGAGGTCGGTCCGGGCAGTGTACTGCAAGGCCTCATCAAGAAAATCGCGCCGGAAGTCGAACTGAACGGCCGTCAATAATCGATACAATCGACAAGAAAAAGGGGGTGGATGCCAATGGCATCCACCCCCCCTCACTTTTATATCATCTATTCCTCACTAAAAGCCGAAAGCCAAACCGTTCAGGGAGCTATAGATACAACTCAGCAGTCCGGTGGCGATAATGCCCAACACGCATATGGAAAGGCTGAGGCGGGAGGCTCCGTCACTCCGAAGGGGAGGTATTATACAATCGTCCTGCCGGATAAACATCGCTTTGACCACCAAGAGATAGTAGTAAAGGGAGATGATGGTATTCAGCAAGGCGAGGAACACCAACACATAGAACCCTTCGGAAACGGCCGCATAAAAGATGAAGAACTTGCTGAAGAAACCGGCGAAAGGGGGAATCCCCGCCAGGGAGAAAAGGGCCAGCATCATAGCCACACTCAACTTGGGATTGGTCCGGTAGAGGCCGTTATAATCGTCCATCCCCACCTTGCCGGTCGCATTCTCAATGACCGAAATGACTCCGAATACGGCCAAATTAGAAAAGACATAGACCAATACATAATAGACAAGGGAGGCCATTCCCACGGCCGACCCCGCCAGAACACCCAAAAGGATATAACCGGCTTGTGAGATGGACGAGAAGGCCATGAACCGTTTCAGATTCTTCTGCCGTACAGCAAAGAGGTTACCTACCGTAATGGTGATGAAAATGAGCCCCCACAGCACCGGTCGCCAAATGACAGGGATAGGCGAAAAGACCTTGAACAGCACAATCATCAAGGCAAAGGCGGCCGCTCCTTTGGAGATGACCGAGAGATAGGCGGTGACAGGGGTCGGGGCACTTTGATATACATCGGCCGTCCACAAATGGAACGGGACAATGGAAATCTTGAAGCCCATCCCGGCCATGAAAAAGACTAATCCCACATACAAGAGGGGATTGCCTGTCAACTGAGCGGCGATATCGGCAAAATAGAGGGTCCCCACAGCACCGTACACGAAAGAAAGGCCCAACAACAGAAGGGACGAGGAGAAAAGGGCTACAAAGACATATTTGGCGGCCGCTTCATACGAAAGTTGGTGATACTTCTCTATGGCGACCAAAGCGGTCAAGGGGAGGGAAGCCATCTCCAGACCGATGAAGAAGAGCAGGAAATTCCCCGCCGAAATCATGAGGTACATCCCCAACAGCGTCATCAGCGTCAGTACGTAGAACTCGCCCCGGCGTATCACCATATCGGGCTTTTTCGCCCAAGCATCAGCCTGGAGGAACACCAACAACGTTCCTATGTTGAGGATGGCTTTTACCGCATCGCCCATCGGGGTGGTGTAATACATTCCGCCAAAAGAGCTGCCCATTCTCGAAGGGCAGAAGAGGTAGGCAGTCTGGACGGCTAACAGGAGACACGCCACCCACGAAAAGGCACGACGGCTCTTCTCCGTACCGAAAGTATCATAGAGGAACAGGACGAGGATGACCCCCAAAAGCGACATCTCGTCACGCATCCATAGGAAATTCGAAAAGTCCATATCTTTTTTCGATTAGATATATTGCAAAATACGTTCGCTGATCACACGCATGCTCTCCCCCACAAGGCCCGATATCCATCCGGGAGCCAGACCGATGGCGGCGACACCCACAATGAGGGTGATGGCCGACAGCCGTTCCCACCACGTGGCATCAGAGAGTTCCCGATGATGCTCGTTCTGCACGGCTCCATAGAGCAACTTGCCCACCACCCGTAAAATGTAGACGGCGGTAATGACAATCGACGTACAGGCTATGATGGTGAAGACCCGATGGAAGGTATCCGACCATTGGAACGACCCTACAAAGACGGTCATCTCAGCCACGAAGCCGCTCAGTCCCGGGAGTCCCAACGAAGCCAGACCCGCTATGACATAACAGGCCGACAGGAAAGGCATAATCTTCATGAGTCCCCCCATCTCCCGGATATCCCGGGTATGGGTCCGCCCGTAAATCATTCCAATAAGGGCGAAGAAAAGGGCGGTCATCAACCCGTGCGAAAGCATCTGCAGCACAGCTCCCGTCATGGCGGTCTTGTTCCACATCAACAGGGCGAAGAGTACCAACCCGCAATGGCTCACCGATGAGTAGGCGTTGATATATTTGAGGTCGGTCTGCACACAAGCGCTGAACGCCCCATACACTACACTGATACCTGTGAGAATCAGGAAGATCCACGACAACTGTGTAGCGGCCCACGGCATCAGGTACATCGCCACCCGGAAACAGCCGTATCCGCCAAGTTTCATCAACACACCGGCATGCAACATCGACACAGCGGTCGGGGCCGAGGCATGACCGTCGGGAGACCAAGTGTGGAAGGGGAACATCGCTCCCAAAACGCCGAAGCCTACAAAAGTCAGCGGGAAGAGGTAATACTGTGCGGAATGGGGAATGGCATTGTTCCGGGCAATCTCCAAGAGATTCATGGTGAGATGCCCGTCATTCGACGAATGGAAATAGATGCCCAAAATGCCGACCAACAGGAGGGCCGACCCTCCCATCAGCATGAGCGTGAGCTTCATGGCCGAATAGGTCTTGTTGCCACTCCCCCAGATACCGATAAGCAGATACATGGGAATCAAGGCTATCTCGTAGAACATGAACATCGTGAAAAGGTTGATGGAGATGAAAAACCCAAACACACCAATAGACAACAGAATAAGCCAAAGGAAGAACTCTTTGGTCAGGGGATTGATCTTCCACGAAGCGAAGACACCGGCAAAAACCACGATGGAGGAAAGCAGCAACATGGCTACCGACACACCGTCAACGCCCACCGTATAATGGATATTCAACGGGGCATACCACACGGCATCAGCCACGAAAAGCATCTCTTCCGTATGACCTGCCGCCCGTTCGCCTATAAAGAGAAACAATACGACAAAGGCAAGAATCAGTTGCAACGACGAACCCGTCACAGCAACGGCCCGTACCTGTTTTATATCCTTGGAGAGGGCCAACCCGGCCATCATCAACAGAGGGATGAGTACGAATAAGGATAAGAAATTCATAATCGGCAAAGGCTTTTTTCTGTTTTCAATTTCTACTATTTACAGGCATACAACACGGCGACAATGATTATCAACGCTCCCAACAGGAATACCAGGACATAAGATTGTAACCGTCCCGACTGCAGTCCCCGTATGCGGTAGGAGGCCGACTGGGTAAGCGCAGCCATGAGATTCATCGTGCCATCGACGACATGACGGTCAAACCACGCAATAGGGGTACTGATGTGCTGGAAGATAATCTTATGGGTGATGAACATATACACCTCATCGATATAGAACCGGTGATAGGCCCACGTATGGAGACGGGGCAACGCCTCTGCCATACGGGAGGGTTTGCTGTTGGGTCGCATATACAGCCAGGTGGCCAAGGCAATCGCTATCACGGCAATGCAGACGCTCGAGACGGCCACCTTCCCGTCTAACACAATGTCGTAGGAGAAGCCACCGGCCGTCACAAAGTGACCGAAGGGGATGAACCCGGCACAACAGGTCACCAAAGCCAGGAAGCAAAGGGGAATGGTCATGCTCTTGGGAGCCTCGTGCGGCGTATGTTCGTGCGAAGCCTCCTTGCCCCAGAATATGTTGAAATAGAGACGGAACATATAGAACGCCGTAAGCCCTGCTACGACGGAGAGCCATACCCCCCAAAGGGTACTCTTCTCAAAGGCGGCCGCCAGGATTTCATCCTTGCTGAAGAAGCCGGAGAAGGGAGGAATGCCCGAAATGGCCAGACAGGCGATGAGAAAAGTTATATGGGTGATGGGCATATATTTGCGCAAGCCGCCCATCTCCGACATCTCGTTGGAATGTACGGAATGGATAATGGCACCGGCACAGAGGAAGAGCAAGGCCTTAAACATGGCATGGGTAAAGAGATGGAACATCGAGGCCATATACCCCAACGCCACATGTCCCTCCATTTCGGTAGTGACGCCCAAAGCGACAATCATAAAGGCGATTTGGGAAATCGTGGAAAAGGCGAGAACCCGTTTGATATCTGTCTGCACACAAGCCACCGCCGCTGCATAAAGGGCCGTGACAAGCCCTACGACAGTAATGGTCGACAGCACATCGGGCAAGGTGACGTAGATAGGAAAGAGTCGGGCGACTAAGAAAACGCCGGCGACCACCATTGTAGCCGCATGAATCAAAGCCGAAACCGGTGTGGGGCCCTCCATGGCATCGGGCAGCCAGATGTGCAACGGGAACATGGCCGACTTACCCGCACCGCCCATAAAAATCAGCAGCATCGCCCACGAAGCGACCGACAGGCCAAGGAAGCTCTTCCCCGCTGTCAGCCCTATCAGTGAAATTTCCCCACTGGTAAGTTGGGCGAAATCAAAGGTCTTGGTATAGTACGAAAGCAACAAGATGCCCACCAAGAAGCCGAGGTCGGCAAAACGGGTCACGATAAAGGCCTTTTTCGAGGCCGACACGGCCGCTTGCTTGGTATAATAGAATCCGATAAGCAGATACGACGATACCCCCACAAGCTCCCAGAAAATGTACATTTGGAAGATATTGGTCGCCACGACCAATCCCAGCATCGAGAAGGTGAAGAGCGAGAGGAAGGCATAGTACCGTTGGAAACCGGTCTCCCCGTGCATGTAACCGAAACTATAGAGATGCACCATCGACGAGACGGTCGTTACGACCACCAGCATCATCACCGAAATCGGGTCAAGCAACATGCCTAAATCGATATGCAGCCAGTCGGTGAAACGAAGCCACTCGAAGTGCCAGGGAATTACCGTAGGATAAATCCCGTCAACCCGGGGTAACAGGAAATATTGGGCGGCGACGATATAGGAGAGAATCGTGATGACAAAGAGACCTGCCGTTCCCAATGCGCCGGCAGTGCGGTGCGACATGACATGCCCGCAAAGGCCAAGCACGATAAACAGGAGAAACGGCAACAGCAGAATCAGATAACAGTATTCCATAGTCGTGGTTCAATAACGGTGATTTCTCAATATTTCATTTTATCTACCTGCTCGACATCGATATTCCGTATATTGCGGTATATGTTGATGATGATAGCAATGGCAATGGCCGTCTCGGCGGCGGCGATGGCCACGGCAAAGAGAGTGAAGAAGAAGCCCTCCAGCTGCCCGGGGAACAGATACCGGTTGAAGACGACAAAGTTGATATCGACCGCATTCAGCATCAATTCGAGCGAAATGAGGATGGCAAGCAGATTACGACGGGTCACAAAGCCGTACACCCCGGCAAAGAACATGAAGGTGCTTACGACAATATAGCAAATCATAGGAATTTCCATACGTTTTATCTTTTACGGGCAATCATTATGCCGCCGATGATACAAGCAAGTAACAATATACTGATGGCCTCAAACGGGAGGAGATACTGATATTTCTCCGTGCCCATGAGCATATGGCCTATCACCTTCATATCCACCTCTCCGCCCTCAGCGAATTGGGATGGGAAAAAGGAATGCGTCAACAAGGTATATCCGCAGATGACGGCACCCGCCACGGCCGCCAACAACCCCCAGGCCCGCTTGGTCGAAGAGATGTGGCCGCTCCGCTCGCCCAACTTGCTCGTGAGGATAATGGCAAAGACGAAAAGCACAAGAATGCCCCCTGCATAGATGGTTATCTGCACGGCTCCCAGGAAATGATAGTCCAACTGGAAATAGTATCCTGCCGTGGCGAAAAGCACGAAGAGCAGATAGGTGGCAGCCCGTAAAATACGCCGGCTGGTGACGGCCAAGACCGAACAGACGACAATCACTGCCGAAAGCAGGAGAAAAATGATTTGGTTAGCAACGAATTCCATAGCAAGGCCCTATTTTGAAGTTTCGGATTTTCGGTTGAGATGCTTTACCAACTGATGCCGGTCAAACACCGCTTGTTCGAAGGCATTAGTAAAGGCCAACGCATTGTGCGGACAACTGTTGACGCACAATTGGCAAAAGACGCAACTTCCTAAGTTATAGATGTAATCATCCAGCACACGTTTGCTCTTCCCATCTTCTGTCTCGATTTTCTTGGAAATCACCTCTATGGTATGGTTCGGACAGTTCATCTGGCAAATGCCGCAAGCGATGCACCGGTGATTGCCCTCCTCGTCATACTGAAGCGTAAGCGTCGCCCGAAAACGGTCGGCAATCTTCAAGGTAGCTCGGTTCTCAGGATACTGTTCGGTTACCTTTGGGGTAACAAACTCCCGACCCGTTACCTTCATGCCCACAAGGAGACTCCAAAGGCCTTTTCCAAAATCGACAAAATAATTTTTCAGACTTCCCATAAAGGATATTGTAACTCTTTCTTATTCTTTTTAACAAGAGAAAGTACCAAGTTTCGCTTGGTACTTCCCCCTTTTATGCAATCGAACCGCCCATAATATCCAGCAGTTCATTGGTAATACCCTGCTGTCGCAGTTTGTTGTATTCCAATCGCAGTTCGTCGAGCAGCTTGCCCGCATTGTCGCTGGCCGTTTGCATGGCCATGATGCGCGCTCCCTGTTCCGAAGTCCGGCTCTGCAGACACGCCTCGATAAACGAGGCATTGACATAGAGGGGCAGTACGCTTTCGAAAATGGCGGACCGGTCCGGTTCGTAGAGATAGGGGGTTACCCGAGTCTCTTTCTTCCCCGTCGGGACCTCTTCAATGCGTACAGGCAACAAGGTCCGGTTCTTCACGATTTGGGTGGCGACACTCTTGTAGAACGTGTAGATGCACTCTACCCGGTCGTACGTCCCGTTCAGGAACGAAGCCGTCAACTCGCCCACAAACCGCTTTAACTCCTCCGGACTGCTCTTGGCCTGGAAATAGTCCAATCGGCACATCTTCACGCCTACAGTACGGTTGACGGCCGAAATGACCTTCTTCCCTACAGGGTAGACATCAACGGCAAGTGAACCGTGATATTCGCTGTGCAAGGAGGTCAACCGGGCCAATAACGCCTTATACAGGTTGGCGTTATACGCCCCGCACAATCCCTCGTCCGATGCCACGAGGATAAGGGCCACCCGCTGTACAGGGCGCTGTTTCGTCAAAGGCGATTCATACTCCCGGTCAGCGGCCAGCAGATTGTTGATGGTGGCCTGCAACTGTTCCCTGTACGGAGCCATGCCCCGTACAGCCTGTTCGGCCTTGCGCAACTTCGCTGAAGATATCATCTTCATCGCACCGGTAATCTTTTGGGTGGACTGGACAGAGCCAATCCGACCCTTCAACTCGCGCATGGTAGACATGACAGACTATTTCTTTAATTGTTTCACAACTTCTGCGGCCACACTTTGCAGCGTCTCTTCGATTTCGGGGGTCAGTTTTCCCGCATGCAAGGGCTCCAACACATCTTTGGCGTGACGACCCCGCAATATCTCCAAGAAAGCTTTCTCAAAGGTGGCTACCTGCTCTACGGCAATATCGCCCAGCAATCCCTTCGTACCGCAATACACAATGGCTATCTCCTCCTCTACAGGCATAGGGGTATATTGGGGTTGTACCAGCAACATGCTGTTCTTACGTCCCTTGTCGATGACCATCGCCGTCACGGGATCAAGGTCTCCGCCGAATTTGGTGAACGCCTCCAATTCACGATATTGCGCCTGGTCTATCTTCAACGTTCCGGCCACCTTCTTCATGGCCTTCACTTGGGCGTTTCCTCCTACACGGGATACCGAAATACCGACGTTGATGGCAGGACGCATACCTTGGTTGAAGAGCGCCGTTTCGAGGAATATCTGACCGTCGGTGATGGAAATCACATTGGTCGGGATATAGGCCGACACGTCACCGGCTTGCGTCTCGATAATCGGCAGGGCGGTAAGCGACCCCCCTCCCTTAACCAAAGGACGCATAGCCTCCGGCAGGTCGTTCATCGTTGCGGCCACCTCATCATTGGCGATAATCTTGGCGGCACGTTCCAACAGACGGGAATGGAGATAGAAGATATCTCCCGGATAGGCTTCACGACCGGAAGGACGGCGCAGAATCAGCGAAATCTCACGATAGGCTACCGCCTGTTTGGAAAGGTCATCATAGACCACCAAGGCATGACGGCCGCTATCCCGGAAATACTCTCCGATAGTGGCGCCAGCAAAAGGTGCGTAATAACGCATCGAAGCCGAGTCGGACGCATTAGCGGCCAACACGATGGTATACTCCATCGCTCCCGTCTCCCGCAAGGTGTTCACCAGAGTGGCGACCGACGAGGCCTTCTGCCCGATGGCTACATAGATGCAATAGACAGGATCCCCTGCCAGGAAATTCTTCCGTTGGTTAATAATGGTATCAATGGCAATCGAAGTCTTCCCGATTTGACGGTCACCGATAATCAACTCCCGTTGACCACGTCCGATGGGGACCATGGCATCGATAGGCTTGATACCGGTCTGCAACGGTTCGTTCACCGGTTGACGGAAAATGACGCCAGGCGCCTTCCGGTCAAGGGGCAACGTGATAGTCTCACCGGTAATGGGACCCGAACCGTCGATAGGATCACCCAGCGTATTGATGACCCGCCCTATAAGGCCGTCGCCTACAGGGATGGAAGCAATCTTGCCCGTACGCCGTACAGTCATGTTCTCTTTGATGGTATTGCTCTCGGCACCCATCAAGATAACCCCGACATTGCTCTCCTCAAGGTTCATGGCCACGCCACGCACGCCATTCTCAAACTCGACCAACTCACTCGAACGGACATTGTCAAGACCGAAAACGTGCGCCACGCCGTCACCCACTTCGAGTACGGTACCCACTTCTTCAAAAGAGACCTTCGATTCGACCTCTTCGAGTTGCTGTTTCAGTATGTCTGAAATCTCATTTGGCTTAATCATATTCGTGTTTTGCTGTTTATCAATTTTAAACGCAACTGTTTCAACTCCTTCTCGATGGAGGCGTCAAACAACTCGCCACCGACCCGGAGCACAAAACCTCCGATAATCTCAGGATCGACCCTGTATTCAAACTCCAACACGGCATCCGCACAATGGCGGGAAACTATCGTCTCTATCCGCGCCTGATTTTTCTTGTCAAGCGGGGCGGCCGTGGTTACATGGACTTTGACTATATGATGGAAGTCGCGATACATCTTTTGGTACATCAGCATGATGGGGCGCAAATACGACTCCCGCCGAGCACGCAAAAGCAGCCGGACAAAACGAAGGTACTCTTCCGAAGAAGAGGCATCGACACCGGCAGCAGAGAGCATAATCGCCTCTTTCCGACCAGCTTCGAGTACCGGATTCAGCAAGATTTCCTGCAAATCGGGCCGAGCGGCGAAGTTCGCCTCTACCCGTTGCGCCGCCTCATACACAGACTGGGATTGCTCTCTCTCCTGCGCATACTTGAGCAGCGCCTTGGCATATCGGCTGGCTATAAGTCCTTCGTTCATATTCGATTAGTTTTTATTCTCGATGTCACTTAATAGTTTGTCGACCAATTCTGTTTGCTTCTTTTTGTCCTCCAACTCCCTACGTACCAATTTCTCAGCTATCTGCAAGGCAAAGTCGCTCACCTGTTGGCGGAATTGCTGTTCTGCCTCCTTCTTGGCCAATTCTATCGATACATGGGCTGCATCGATAATCTTCTTGGCCTCCACCGTGGCGGCTTGGCGTGCCTCTTCCACGATTTGGCTCTTCATCTGGGCCGCCTCACGCAAGATTTCAAGCTGCTTCTGCTGCGCCTCGGCTATGAGGGTCTGGGCATTTTCGGTAGCATGTTCGAGTTGGCTCTTGGCTTCTTGGGCATAACTTACCCCCTTATCGATGAAGTCGGCTCGTGCGTCGACACTGTTCATGATAGCGGGCCAGGCAAATTTCGCCAATATCACAAAGAGTATGACAAACACAAGGAACATCCAGAATACCAATCCGAATTCAGGTGTGAATAGTCCCATAGTGTCTCTTTTTAAGGATTAAAGGAAGATAGCCAACAAGCAGACAATGATGGCGAAGAGCGCAACCCCTTCTACAAGGGCGGCAATCACAATCATATTGGCACGGATATCATTTGACGATTCGGGCTGACGGGCGATAGCCTCCATGGCCGAACCTCCGATTTTTCCAATACCAAGACCCGCTCCGATAGCGGCAAGACCGGCCCCCAGACTGGCGCCAACTTTGGCAAATGCCGCAAAAGAGGCGGCTTCTAATAAAATCATTGCTAACATAGTGTTTAATTTTAGAGGGTTATACTTTTTTATTCTTTATTTTTCGTTTACAGGTTGTTCTGCGACTGCCGGCTCCCCATGTACCCGTGCGAGGCTGATGAAGATGGTCGACAATATGGTGAAGACATAAGCTTGGATGAAGCTGATAAGCACATCAAGCAAGTTCATGAAGAGCGAGAAGAAGACCGCGATAATCGTTGTCCCTGCCAACACGGCCGCACCCATCGAACAGAAGATGAATATCAACGAGACAAGTACCAGCACGATAAGGTGACCGCCCAACATATTGGCGAAAAGACGAATCATCAGCGCTACCGGCTTGGTCAAAGCGCCGAAGACCTCGATGACCGGCATCAACGGAACGGGACACTTCATCCACATCGGGACTTCGGGCCAGAACATGTCCTTCCAATAATGTTTCGTACCGGTAAGGTTCACTACCAGGAAGGTACACAGGGCCAGCACCAACGTGATGGAGATGTTTCCCGTCAGGTTCGCTCCGGCCGGGAAAATGACCACCAGCCCCAGAATGTTGACAAAGAAGATGAAGAAAAATACCGTCAACAGATAGGGAGCGTATCGCCGTGCGTCACGGCCGAGCACCGGTTTGATGAGGTCGGCATAGAGCATGTCGAAAACCAGCTCCATAAATCCGAACCACTTGCGGGGAGCACCGTGGGGATGCCTGCGGTACCACCGTGCCATGGGAATGAAGCAGAGGCAAAGCAATACGCCCGCAATAAGGAGAGCCATCACATTCTTGGTAATCGAAAAGTCAAGAGGACGGTAAGCCTCTCCCTCTGCGGTGAAGGCCACAACCTTTCCGTTATAATCGCCCCCTTGGGCCAACATATACCCTTTGTAACTCTCTCCGTTCGTCAAACGACGGGAACTGAACACGCTCCATTGCCCCTCTTGGTTTCTCACAATGACGGGCAGAGGCAGACGGCAGTGGGAGAACGGGAGTTCCCAACCATAGCTGTCCAGCACATGTTCAAAAATCACCTCCTTGGCGTCGAAAGCCTCCCCGGCTCCCTCCGCCTCCTCTTCTGCGGCACGCACCTGCGGAACAAGTACCATGCACATAGCGAGGAGCAAGGCGATACGGTAGATTATACTCTTTTTCATCTCTTCTCCTTATTTGAGGCACACGACCACCCGGTTGTTGTTCACATCCACAAACCCGCCTTCAGCGGCTACCGTCTTGACCGCCCCATCACTCTCATAGGAAATCTCTCCCGCTTTGAGGGTCGACAAAAGGGATGCATGGTCTTGCAACACGGTAAACGACCCGATGGTACCCGGAAGGGTAACGCGGGAGACCTCCCCATGAAAAAGGGTACCGGTCGGAGATATGATTTCAAGTGTCATGGCATAAAGATTTTTGTACGGTTATTTCCCTTGTACTTGTTGCAACATCTTCTCTCCTTTGGCGATGGCCTCGTCGATAGTACCGACATTCATGAAGGCCTGCTCGGGATATTTGTCCATCTCGCCGCTGAGTATCATCTTGAATCCGCGGATGGTCTCCTCGAGAGGAACCATCACCCCGGGAATACCCGTAAACTGCTCGGCCACGTGGAACGGCTGCGAGAGGTAACGTTGGGCACGACGGGCACGGGCCACCACAAGTTTGTCTTCGTCCGAAAGTTCGTCGACACCCATAATGGCGATGATATCTTGCAACTCGTTGTAGTGCTGCAACAACTGCTTTACGGCCTGGGCCGTGTTATAGTGCTCTTCTCCGAGAATCAACGGATCGAGGATACGGGAGGTCGACTCCAACGGGTCGACGGCCGGATAGATACCCAGCTCGGCAATCTTACGGCTGAGCACCGTGGTGGCATCCAAGAAGTTGAAGGTGGTGGCGGGAGCAGGGTCGGTCAAGTCATCGGCCGGCACATAGATGGCCTGAACCGAAGTAATCGAACCGTATTTCGTCGAAGTGATGCGCTCCTGCAAAGCACCCATCTCCGAAGCCAACGTAGGTTGGTAACCGACGGCCGACGGCATACGTCCCAGCAACGCCGATACCTCCGATCCGGCTTGGGTGAAACGGAAAATGTTATCGATAAAGAACAGAATCTCTTTTCCTCCATCTCCCGAATCCCGGAAGTTCTCCGCCACGGTAAGTCCCGAAAGGGCGACACGCAGACGGGCTCCAGGCGGCTCGTTCATCTGGCCGAACACTAAGGCGGCATGGGAATCCGCAAGCTTCTTCAAATCCACTTTCGACAAATCCCAGTGTCCCTCTTCCATATCTTTCTTAAACTCGTCACCGTAGTTGATGACGCCGGAGCCTATCATCTCACGCAACAGGTCGTTTCCCTCACGGGTACGCTCCCCCACCCCGGCAAACACGGTAAATCCGTTATGCCCTTTGGCGATGTTGTTGATCATCTCCATGATAAGCACCGTCTTTCCTACACCGGCACCACCGAAAAGCCCAATCTTACCGCCCTTGGAATAGGGTTCGAGCAAGTCAATCACCTTGATACCGGTATACAGCATCTCCGTGTTGAGCGAAAGGTCTTCAAAGCGTGGGGCACTGCGATGGATAGGCGAAACATCCTTGTAGGTAAGGTCAGGCAGGTGATCTATGGCATTGCCCATCACATTCATCAGACGACCTTTCACTTGGTTGCCTGTCGGCATGGCCAACGGACGTTGCAAGTCGACCACCTTCATGCCACGGGTAAGACCGTCGGTCGTATCCATGGCGACACAACGGGCGGTTTGTTCGCCGATGTGTTGCTCCACCTCTACAATCAAATTCGTTCCATCGGGACGTTCAATTTTCAAGGCATTGTAGATGGGGGGCAGCTGCGCCCCTTCACCATCGAATGTCGCATCGATAACAGGACCGATGACTTGTGTAATGTATCCAATGTTCTCTTTCATGAGGTATAGATTTGTTCGTTATTCTCTCTCTTTAAAAATGTATCCCGAAAACGGTTATCACCACCATCAGCAGAAGGTTGACAAACCCTATGGGTACCAGGTATTTCCACTCCAGGTGCAACAGTTGGTCGATACGCAGACGGGGGAAGGTCCACTTGAACCACATGATGATGAACATCATCACGGCGGTCTTCCCGAAGAACCAGATTACCGACGGAATATAGTCCATCACCGTGTTGAAGGCCGTCCAACCCCCGATATGCAGAGGCATCCATCCTCCCAAAAACAGGAGGCTGGCAATGCCGGCGACAATGAACATGTTGAGGTATTCGGCCAGATAATAGAACCCGAAGTGGATTCCCGAATATTCGGTATGGTATCCGGCTGTCAGCTCCGACTCGGCCTCCGGCAAGTCAAACGGTCCTCGGTTGGTTTCCGCTGTCCCGGCGATAAGGTAGATGATGAAGGCTATCCACATGGGGATATGCCCCGTGAAGAGGAACCACCCCCTGTTTTGCAACAGGATGAGTTGCGAGGTCTGCATCGTCCCGGCAAAGACCACGACAGTAAGCATCGACAGACCGATGGACAATTCATAACTTACCATTTGGGCACCGCTGCGCATGGCCCCAATCAGGGTGAACTTATTGTTGCTCGACCAACCGGCCAGGAGAATGCCCAACACACCGATAGACGAAACGGCCATGATAAAGAAGACTCCGATATTGAAATCAAGTACCTGCAATCCTCGTCCGAAAGGCATACACCCGAAAGTGAGCATCGAAGCCAAAATCACTAAGTAGGGAGCCAGGTTGTAGAGGAAGCGGTCACTCTTCCGGATGGTGATAAGTTCCTTGATGAGAATCTTTATCATGTCGGCGACACTCTGGAAGATGCCGTAAGGCCCTACTCGGTTGGGTCCCAGACGGCATTGGAAGAAGGCGCATATCTTGCGCTCCCCATAAATCAATGCCAAGGCGATGAGGGTGTACAACAACAGCAGGACGACCCCGATTAGCACGAACTCTATCAAAAGGGCACCCCATTCGGGCATGCACCCCCTGAGCAGAGCGTCAATCCATTGGGTCACTATCGAGAAGTCGAACATAAGGTTCTCTGTTTATTCGGTTTCAAATTTTCTACTACACTCATCGGTCAATATCAGGCACCACATAGTCGAGGGAACCGCCGATAGTAATCAGGTCGGCAATCTTCGCTCCTCGGGTCAGGTGGTCGACCACCCCTACCAAGGCAAATCCCGGCGACACCACTTTCAAGCGGTAAGGGGTCTTCTCGCCACGGCTCTCGAGGTAAATCCCGAAAGCTCCGCGCGAAGCCTCCACCTGTTTAAAGTAACGTCCTTCCGGAACTTTTATTATGGGTTTGGTCTTCACGGCATAATCTCCTTCGGGAATGTTGTCCACCAACTGCTCGAGAATCCGTAGCGACTGCTCAATCTCCTTGAGCCGCACGGTATAGCGGGCATACGAATCTCCCTCTTGCATCACTACCTCGTCAAACTTCACTCGATCGTAAAGGGCATACGGGGTACGTTTCCGCACGTCGCACGCCCAACCCGAAGCCCGTCCCGTCGGACCGGTGGTGTTATATCGTATGGCATCTTCCCGAGAAAGACGGCCTACGCCAATCATACGGTTACGGGCAATCACATTCCCGCTGAACACCTCATTGTACTCTTTCAGGCGGGAGGGCATAAGCTCGATAAACGCCTTGACTTTCCGTTGGAAATCCGGATGAATATCAGCCATGACACCACCGATGGTATTATAATTCAGAGACATGCGGGCACCGCAGGTCTCTTCGAAGATATCCAAAATCAGCTCCCTTTCCCGGAAGCCGTAGAAGAAGGCGGTAAGGGCGCCGAGGTCCATGCACAGGGTTGAGAAGAAGAGCAGGTGCGACGAGATACGCATCAACTCATCCATCATCGTCCGTATGTACTGGGCCCGCAAGGGGACTTCCAGTTGCAGGGCATCCTCGATGCACATGCACAGGGCATGGCGGTTCTGATGGGCCGAGAGGTAGTCCAACCGGTCGGTCATATGCAGGGTCTGCGGGTAGGTCAACCCCTCCCACAGTTTCTCGATGCCCCGATGAATATACCCACAATGGACATCGATTTTCCGTATCACCTCCCCATCGAGCGACGTGCGAAAACGCAATACCCCGTGTGTAGCGGGATGTTGCGGACCAATATTGATTACATAATCCTCTTTTCCGAACAAGGGGATAATCCGCTTTTCAATCTTTCCGTCCGCACCCACGACAAAGCTTTCCGTCGTATCGGAACTCTCTTCGTTGCTCTCCGGAATGGGATTGTTCTCCCGACTCGTATCATAGTCCTTCCGCAGGGGATAGCCTACCCAGTCTTCCCGCAGGAAAATGCGCCGCATGTCCGGGTGACCGATAAAGCGGATGCCGAAATAGTCATATACCTCCCGCTCCTCCAACTCGGCATTCTGCCATACGCCGCTCACGCTGTACAGCCACGGCTCCTTGCGGTCGTCGGTGGAGGCCTTGAGAATCACCCAATGATTGTATTTCACCGAGTTGAGATAGTAGACCACGCCCAACCGCTCTCCCCAATCGACACCGACAAGGGCGACGAGATTGTCAAATTGCAAATCCTCTTCGTCGTGCAGATAGCGCGCCAAGGCGGGCAACTTTTCGGCCGGCACCGTGAAGGTGGGATATTGCCCCGCTTCAAAAACGGCTTCCGGCAGGAATGTGGTAATCTTTTTTTCTATATCGGCCATCCGGTGACTTTCTCGCTTTTAGAATTCAGTTTTCTCCTCTATTGGTTTCTGCTCTTGGCGGTTTACACCTCCGAAGAACTTCTCTACCTTCACCTTGCGTTGTAACTGCATCATGCCGTACAACAACGCTTCGGGCCGGGGAGGACACCCCGGGATATATACATCGACAGGCAGAATCTCTTCTACCCCGTTGAGTACATGGTAGGAATTTTTGAACGGACCGCCCGACACAGCACAACCGCCTACGGCAATTACATACTTCGGGTCGGCCATCTGGTCGTAAAGACGCTTCAGCACGGGGGCCATCTTGTGCACTATCGTTCCTGCGACCATGATGAAATCCGCCTGACGCGGACTGGCTCGGGTGACCTCGAACCCGAATCGCGCCATGTCATAGCGCGCAGCCCCTACCGCCATATATTCGATGCCACAGCAACTCGTGGCGAACGTAAGCGGCCAAAGGGAATTGGAACGGCCCCAATTGATTGCGTCGTCAAGGACCCCCGTCACCACATTCGTACCGTTGGCACGAAGCTCCTCGACTATCTTTTCAAGGGTTTCATTATCTTTGAAATCCCCGTAGGGTATTGATTTTATCTTTACCTTTTTCATTTCCACTCCAACGCTCCTTTCTTCCAAGCATAGGCCAACCCCAAGACAAGGATGACCAAGAAAAACAAGATTTCTCCCAACCCGGCAACGCCCAGGTCACGTACAATGACGGCCCATGGAAAAAGAAGCACCGTTTCAACGTCGAACATCAGGAAGAGGATGGCGAACAGATAATACCCCGCCTTGAACTGCATCCACGAAGTCCCGTGAGTAGGGATACCGCATTCATAAGCCTCCCCCTTCTGCGAATTGTACGAACGGGGGGAGATGAGCCACGCTATCGCCAAGGCGGCGGTTACCAAAACGATTCCGGTAAGAAAAACGACGACGAACAACGATAGATTCATGCGGTTTATCCAATTTAATGCGTTGGTAACGAATTTCAAGGCGGAAAAATTTCACCGAAAAAATCTCAACAGCGAAGAATAGTCATTTTTCCACCCGCAAACTCGTTACAAAGAAAGAGAATAAATCGGAGTTTTACAAGTTATTTTTCCAAAAAAAGCAAAAAAACAGAGGCCATTTTTAACATTTTCCAACCTGTTTTATTAACACCTCTTCCCTTCCGTTTTTTGCAATAAGTTTGTCATAATATTGTGATTTTTGGGAAAACGCACTATCTTTGTAAAGAATTACACACGCGAGTATTTTTTAATACCTTTCACAATAGCCCGTATGGACCCCCTGCAGGACGCTCCATCTATAAAACTCTATCCGATATTGGCCCCTTTTGCATGGCTCTACGGGATGATTATATGGATTCGCAATCGACTTTACGATTGGCATATTCTCCCCTCTGAAAGTTTTGATATCCCTGTAATCAGTGTCGGCAACATCACCGTGGGGGGAACGGGCAAGACCCCCCATGTGGAATACCTCATCCGGATGCTCTCCGAAGCCTCTTACCGCATTGCCGTGTTGAGCCGGGGATACGGCCGCCACACACGGGGTTTTCACGAAGTGAAGATGACCTCGACAGCCAGGGAAGTCGGTGACGAACCGCTCCAAATCAAGCATAAATTTCCCGATATTACGGTGGCTGTCGATGCCAACCGCCGCCGGGGAATCCGCAAGCTAGAAGCGATGCGGGGAATCGATATCGTACTGCTCGACGACGCTTACCAGCACCGCTCTGTCATTCCTGCCGTCTCCATCCTGCTCACCAACTACGAGCGCATGATTTACAAAGACAAGATAATGCCGATGGGCCGACTGCGGGAATCTATCGACGAAAAGCACCGGGCACACATGGTCATTGTCACCAAATGCCCCAAAGACTTGCGTCCCATCGACTACCGCATCCTGGGGAAGTACCTCTGCCTCTTCCCCTATCAGAACCTCTTCTATACGGGGCTGCAATATGATGAACTCCAACCGGTGTTCGTCACCGAAAACGTGGAACGCATCTCTTTGGAACGGTTTTGCAACGAACCGGGCGAAGTGCTCATCGTTACCGGCATCTCCTCTCCCCAGCAACTGACCGAACATATCGGGGAATATACTTTCCGCACCCGTCTTTGGGAATTTGGTGACCACCACGAGTTTTCCGAACACGACCTGGAACGCATCGAGGAATGGGTGACTTACGCCACCGAAGCGGGCGAAAAAGGGTATGTTCTTATCACCGAAAAAGATGCGGCTCGGCTCATCAACAATCCTGCCGTCTCGCCTATCTTGAGACGCCACCTCTACTACCTGCCCCTCCACATCCATTTCCTGCTCGACCAGAAAGAGACGTTCGACAAGCAGCTCAAAGAGGCCATCACCCGTTTCCGTTGCAATGTATCTCAAAAGAAATAACCAACTTAACTTGATTACGATGAAGACCATAAAAGAGAGTGCCGCCTATATCCGGGCGAAATTCGGGGAGATTCCACCGGTAGCTATCATATTGGGTACCGGCTTGGGGGAACTGGCCGGCCACATCACCGACAAACAGGAGATTCCCTATGCCGAAATTCCCCACTTTCCCGTCTCCACCGTCGAAGGACACAGCGGGAAACTCATTCTGGGCCGTCTCGGCAGCCGCAAGGTGCTCGCCATGCAAGGCCGTTTCCACTATTACGAAGGCTACTCCATGCAGCAGGTCACCTTCCCCATACGGGTCATGCAACTCCTGGGCGTGAAGACCCTCTTCGTCTCCAATGCGGCCGGCGGGACAAACCCCTCTTTCAAAGTGGGCGACCTCATGATTATCACCGACCATATCAATACCTTCCCCGACAACCCTTTGCGGGGGAAGAATCTCGATGAACTGGGGCCTCGCTTCCCCGATATGGGCGAAGCCTATACCCCCCGTCTCATCGCAAAGGCGCTCGATATCGCCCGCCGCAACCACATCGAGGTTCGGCAAGGGGTCTATGTCGGCACGCAAGGCCCTACCTATGAGACGCAGGCCGAATACCGCTACTTCCGTACCATAGGCGGCGATGCCGTGGGAATGTCCACCGTTCCCGAAGTCATCGTAGCGCATCACGGCGGAATGGAGGTCTTTGCCATATCGGTCATCACCGACCTTGGCGGATTTGGCGACATCGTCAAATGCTCCCACGAAGAGGTACAAAAGGCCGCTACCGAAGCCCAACCCCGCATGACCCTCATCATGCGCCAACTGATGGAGGAGTTAGACTGAATTTCCCGCACAAACGGTTGACCTATGGAAAAAGCACAACGGACCGATATCGCTACGCTGGGTGAATTTGGCCTTATCCGCCGCCTCACCGAAGAGATTTCCCTCAAAAACGCCTCCTCACTCAAAGGGGTGGGCGACGATGCGGCGGTGCTCGACTATGCCGGCAAACGGGTGCTCGTCACAACCGACCTGTTGCTGGAAGGGGTCCATTTCGACCTCACCTATGTACCCCTCAAACATCTCGGCTACAAGGCGGCCGTGGTGAACTTCTCCGATATCTACGCCATGAACGGGCAACCCCGTCAGATAACCGTCTCGTTGGGCATCTCCCGACGCTTCTCCATCGAAGAGATGGAAGAACTTTACGCCGGTATCCGGCTGGCTTGCGACATCTACGGAGTGGACCTCGTCGGGGGGGATACCTCGGCTTCCCTCACAGGACTTACCCTCAGCATCACCTGTATCGGTGAAGGCGAAGAGGGGAAAATCGTCTGCCGGGATGGGGCGAAGGAGAACGACCTCATCTGCGTGAGCGGTGACCTCGGGGCGGCCTATATGGGACTCCAACTCCTCGAACGGGAAAAGAGCGTCTTCGCCGGAGAGAAGGATTTCACCCCGGCTTTCGAAGGCAGGGAATATATCCTCGAACGCCAACTCAAACCGGAGGCTCGGAAAGATATCATTGTCGAACTGGACAAGCGCCATATCCTCCCCACAGCCATGATGGATATCTCCGACGGACTCTCCTCCGAACTGCTCCACATCTGCCGTCAAAGCCACACGGGATGCCGTATCTACGAAGACCGCATTCCCATCGACTACCAGACGGCGGCCATGGCCGAGGAGTTCAACATGAGCCTTGTCACCGCCGCACTCAACGGCGGCGAAGATTACGAACTGCTCTTCACCGTGCCGCTTGACCGCCACGACGATGTGGCCGCCATCTCGGGCGTGCATATCATCGGATACATCACCGCCCCATCTTTGGGAGCCGCCCTCATCTCCCGTGACGGCAACGAAATAACGTTGCAGGCGCAAGGATGGAACTCCCTCGCCGAAGAGCCTGACCCAACGAAAGAAGAACCAACTATAAACCCTTAAATAAACCTTTATTATGCAAACAAAAAATCTTTTAGGTGCGGCAGTTTTGCTGCTTTCCACCACGGCGTGTGTACAGAAATACACCGTGACGGCCGAATGTAACGCCGACAACGACGGCAAACAGGCCTACATCATCGACATGGCTACAGACGAACCGTTCGACAGTACCCTCATTGCCGAAGGAAAAGCCACCTTCAACGGGAAAATCGACGAAGCCAAACTTTGCCGTTTCTACATCAACAACCGAGAGACGGCTATCTTCATCCTCGAAGCCGGTAACATCACCGTCGACCTCCAGAACAGAGTTGCTTCGGGAACCGCCCAGAACGATTTGCTGGAGAAATTCGCCAACGAACAGAAAAGTACGCAGGACGCTTTCCGTACCAAATACGGCGAACTCGACAGAGACGCTGAGGACTTCCGGGCACAAGTAGAGCAGCTGCAAAACGAAATGATGGACTCCTATACCGAAGTTTCCGAACGCTATATCAAGGAGAACAAGGGAACCCGTGTGGCTACCTTTGGCCTCTATTACTGGCTCCCGACGTTGGTCGGCTCCGATGATTTCGATCGGGCGGCCTCCTATGTCACCCCGGCCGATCTCAAATACAAGAACATCGCCGCAGCCATCGAAACCGATAAGATAAAGAAGACCGTCGCCAAACCCGGAGTCATGTTCACCGACTTCACCATCGAAGACGGTAATCTCGACGGTACCCCCGCCTCGCTCTCCGACTATGTAGGCCAGGGCAAATATGTACTGGTTGACTTCTGGGCCTCCTGGTGTGGTCCTTGCCGAGCCGAATATCCCAACATCAAGGAGATTTACGAACAATTTGCCGGTGACAACTTCGAGATTGTCAGCGTAGCCGTTTGGGACCGGCGGGATGCCACCCTGCAAGCCATCCAGGAGCTCCAACTCCCGTGGCCGCAAATCGTCAATGCCGGGAAAGTTCCGACCGACCTCTACGGCATCCAGGGCATTCCCCAAATCATGCTCTTTGGCCCTGACGGGACAATCGTAGCGACCGACCTCCGGGGTGAAAAGATGAAACAACTCATTGCCGACACCCTGCAAGGAGAAGCCGTTCCCGAAGAGGCGGCTCCCGAAGCTGAAGAGAGTGCCGAATAATAGCTAATTTATAAGAAAAGAGAGGCGGTGTGGAGCTATCCACACCGCCTCTCTTTTTATTCTCTCCAACAAAAAATCCAGGTCCAAATAGCCAAACTGCCCACCGTTCGCGCAGATGTT
>JAJQIP010000193.1 GCA_021199145.1 Porphyromonadaceae bacterium
CAATTATGCGGTTAAAATTTACAAGTCGGAAGATATATGGGCGAAAGGGTCTCGTTTAGCACAAAGTTAGGGGTTATCGCTGCTACGGCAGGTTCTTCTATCGGATTGGGAAATATCTGGCGTTTCCCTTACGAAGTGGGGCAACACGGTGGTGCGGCGTTTATTCTCGTCTATATTATCTGTATTTTGGTTTTGGTCATGCCGGTTATGATGGCTGAGTTTATTATCGGCCGGGGAAGCCGTACCAATGCTTCACATGCGTTTACAAAATTGGCTCCTCATTCTTGGTGGAAAATTGTCGGGTATATTTGCATTTCCGCTCCTGTCATTATTGTCGGTTTTTATTTTGTGATTTCCGGTTGGTCTCTCGAATATGTTGTGCAATCGCTTACTCCGGGTGGAATGGCAATATCTTCGTCCGAAGCTTTTACCGAAGAGTTCACTCAATTTACGACCTCACCTATCAAGCCGCTTGTTTGGGTCATACTATTTATTTTGATAAACCATATTATTCTTGTGCGGGGTGTGAATCGGGGCATTGAGAAGGCCTCGAACATTCTCATGCCTCTTCTTTTTTTGATACTTGTGGTTTTCTGCATACGCTCTGTTTTTTTATCCGGTTTTACCAAGGGGATAAATTTCCTTTTTAATCCTGATTTTTCGAAAATCACCACAGAAATTGTGCTGCAGGCCATGGGTCAGGCCTTTTTCTCAATGAGCGTCGGTATGGGGATTCTCATTACGTATGCTTCGTACTATTCCAAAGAGACAAGTCTGTTGCGGGTTACAGCAACGGTGGCTGTCTTTGATTTGCTGGTGGCAATTCTGGCCGGTATGATTATATTCCCCACTGTTTTTACGTTTGGCATCAGTCCTTCGCAAGGACCTGAGTTGATATTCATTACATTACCCAATCTTTTCAACCATATGCCTTTAGGCTGGTTATGGTCATCCCTCTTTTTCATTTTGGTTTCGTTAGCGGCCCTTACCTCGACTATTTCATTAAGTGAAGTCTCTATCGCCTATTTACAGGATTCCCGGCAATTTTCACGGCAGAAGGCGACTACGGTCATGACGGGCATATATATATGTTTGGCGGCTCTCTGTTCCTTGTCGTTTGGGGTATTGAATGGATTCCGTATTTTTGGAATGACAATTTTTAATTTCTTTGATTTCCTTTCATCAAATATCCTTTTGCCTATTGGCGGAATATTTATTTCCATATTTGTAGGTTGGAAAATCAATCGGAAATTTGTGTGTCGGGAGTTGTCCGACGGGAGAGGTTCGGCCCGATGGTATCTCGTCCCGGTGCTTTTCTGTCTGCGTTTTATTGCACCTGTAGCGATATTTCTTATTTTTTTGTCAGGGTTGCATCTGTTGTGAGGATGAAGATGTAAATTTTCTTCTCTTTGGAATCTCCTTTTTAGAGCGAAAGAGTTATTTTTGTTTCACATATCAGCTGCAGAGGGAGAAAGGCTCTTTTGTCGTGCGGAAATTTAGAATAAATTACATCAATATGATTTCAGACGATCGGAAACGGATATGGGATTTTTCCCGAGGGGAACGTAAGGCGGTTATTATTTTGCTTATTGCAATTGTCGTATTGCTTGCCGTGCGTCTGTATGTGCGGAACAATCCGCCTGCCGTAAACGACCTGGATGAGACATGGATAAAGGAGGAGATTCCGGCCTTTGAAAGTCAATTTTCCCGATAGAAGGAAAAAGGTCGGAATAGAGTGCTTGAGTATACCTTTCTGAAAGAACGAAGATTTGTTTTTGAGAATAATGTGGCTACGGATAGGCTGTCAGGCAAAATTCTTCTTTTCAGATGCTGGTTTTCGGAGAAAAAGAGCTATCTTCGTCAAATAATAATCGAACTCCTAAAAAAGGATGATGTCGTCTCCTCTCTTCACCCCATTTACTTTGAATGTCGGAGGTCGGCTTGTGTCGCTTGAACGGCCGTGGATTATGGGGATTCTTAATGTCACGCCCGATTCATTTTATGAGGCTAGCCGGTGTAGTTGCGATGAGGCGGCCATTGTGGGTCGGGTAGATGCCATTGTGGAAGAGGGGGGAGATATTATCGATATCGGGGCTTATTCTTCGCGGCCGGGTGCAGATGATGTCTCTTTGGAAGAGGAGTGGCGACGGCTTGACAAGGCTTTGGCCATTGTGCGGAAGCTCTATCCAGCAGGGTTCGTTTCGGTAGATACGTTTCGTGCCGAGATTGCCCGACGTTGTGTAGAAGAGTATGGCGTGCAGATGGTCAATGACATCTCTGGTGGAACGTTGGACGATGCGATGTTTGAGACTGTAGCGAAGTTACAGGTTCCCTATGTGCTCATGCATATGCGGGGTACGCCTCAGACAATGCAGCAGAATACGGGTTACGCTGACCTTATGGCCGATATGACGGATTATTTTGTCCGACGTATCGATCGATTGCATCAGTTGGGGGTAGGAGACATTATTCTCGACCCGGGCTTCGGCTTCGGCAAGACGCTCGAAGACAATTACCGGCTCATCCGTCGGTTGGATGAGTTTCGTGTATTGGAAAAGCCTTTGTTGGTAGGTATTTCTCGCAAGTCAATGATATACAAGTTGCTCGATTGTACGCCTGAAGAAAGTCTTACAGGTACGATTGTGCTTGGTACAATGGCCCTGTTGGCAGGTGCCTCTATTTTGCGGGTACACGATGTACGGGAAGCCGTGCAGACGGTAAAAATTGTAACCAAAACAGTATCGGTATAAGCTATGTTTGCACACTTTGGCATCAAAGATATGCTCGATATTCTCATTGTCGCTGCGCTGTTATACAGTCTGTATTGCCTCATGAGAGAGTCAGGTTCGATAAACATCTTTATCGATGTCCTTGTGTTTATCGGGGTGTGGGTAGTGGTTACCCGTGTCCTCGATATGAAGCTTATAGGGGCGATTATGGACAAGCTTATCAGTGTGGGAGTGATTATTCTGGTAATCCTTTTCCACGATGAGTTACGTCAATTTTTGGTGGAATTAGGTTCCCGAAAGCGATGGCGCTTTTTCTTCCGGTTTTTCCGTACCGGTAAACGGGGAGGAGAGGCGCGCGATTATATAACCCCTGTCGTGTATGCCTGCATTAGCCTCTCCAAGGGGAAGGTAGGGGCGCTTATTGTCATCAAGAGGGAGATGCCGCTTGCCAGTTATGAATATACGGGCGATATCATCAATGCCGATGTCAATTCCCGGCTGATTGAGAATATCTTTTTCAAGAACAGTCCTATGCACGATGGGGCGATGATTATTTCCGATAATCGTATTCGTGCGGCCGGATGTATTTTGCCGGTGTCGCATAGCCTTGATATCCCTAAGTCGTTGGGTTTGCGTCATCGGGCTGCGTTGGGCATTTCGCAAGAGACTGATGCAATTGCCGTTGTGGTGTCGGAAGAGACGGGTAACATCTCAGTGGCTATGAATGGTAAATTCAAATTACGGCTTTCGACCAAAGAGTTGGAGCAAATTTTGGCCACGGCTTGATTCCGAAGGCAAAGGACAGAAGAATATCCTTTATTTTTAGGAAAAAGAGAGGAACTAAATAGTTGAGTATGATTTAATCGGGGTGATTTTCTTTGCCCCTATTTTTCAATCAGAGCCACTGCATAGGCCGTTATTCCTTCTTCCCGACCTGTGAAACCGAGTTTCTCGGTAGTGGTGGCTTTTATCGATATGTTTTCAAGAGCGGTGTCCATGACTTCGGCAAGACATTTTTGCATAGCTGGGATATAGGGGGATAGTTTTGGCCGTTCGGCACAGATTGTCGCATCGACATTTCCTATTTCATATCCTTCTTTTCGGATGAGGGCGACAGTGTTACGGAGCAGAATTTTACTGTCGATGCCTTGATATTGGGGGTCTGTGTCGGGGAAATGAACTCCGATATCCCGCAAGGAGGCCGCTCCCAACAACGCATCGCAAAGGGCATGAATCAGCACATCGGCATCGGAGTGTCCTACCAGTCCATGCGTATGTGCAATCTGCAGACCACCCAGCCACAATTCCCTTCCCGCTTCCAAGCGGTGTACGTCAAATCCCATTCCAATGCGTATTTTCATAAGGGTCGTTTTTAACGGCGGTGACGTTTGTTTCCCAATCCCTTTATCCCGTCCATATCAAAGGAGAGGGTGAAACGCATCGTCTGGTCGAGAGGGCTACTCTGCTTGGTGGCGACTACATAAGCCGCATCAATGGAAAATACGTAGAGGGAGAATCCCACCCCGAAGGTGGCGTATTGCCGATTGCCTTTATATTTGTTTTCGTAGTAATAGCCGGTCCGCACAAAGAAGCGGTGGTTATAGGCATATTCAAGTCCGAAAGAGGCGTAAATTTCTTCCAGCTCTTCTTTCCATCCGCCCGGTGCATCATGGAAAGATTTGAAAATGCCGGCAATGGGCCCTGTATTGTAGTAGTCCTGGAGGGCTTGGTTATAAGATTCAGTGTCGTAAGCGCCTGCATATTCGCTATCTTCGTCAAACCGATAGTCTTCTTGTCGGGGTGCGGCCGGTACAAGTAGCTTGTTGATATCGAGGTTGAGGGCCAGCGTATTGTAGTCGTAGATGGGGAAGAGGAACGAAAAACCGATTCGCAGGTTGGTTGGCAGGAAGGCATTGGTCGTCCCATTGTCGTAAGAGACTTTTGACCCGATGTTCGAGATATTGAATCCCCAGGAGAATTGGCACTCGCTTCGTCCTATGATGGGATAGACAGTCTGATATCCTGAAATGTCAGCGGCAAAAGCAGCGCCTCCTGACATCTCTTCAGCTGAAGAGATACCTCCGAAGCCCAAATCGGAATAGATAAACCGGAATACAACCCCCATCGAAAAAGATTTGGAGAGTCTGCGGGAATATCCCAAATCGACAGCCATTTCATACGGGTTGACCGTGTTTATGGTGGCACCGGACCCATCGTTAATGGTGACGCTTCCTAAGGAGAAATAACGCAGGGAGGCGCTTAAGGCTTGGACACCTTTGCCCCCGAATCGCCAATATCCGGCTACATAAGCGAGGTTGATATCATTGACCAGTTTTCGCAACCAAGGAGTGTACGAAGCCGAAACGCCGGCAGCACTGTAGGCAAAGGGATATTTGGCGGGATTCCAGAATTGGGAATTGACATCGGGGTCAGTGGCGGCTCCCAAGTCACCCATGGAGCCTCCCCGTGCATCCGGGGCGATGCTCAGAGTGGTCACCCCCGTCGATATGGGGTTGAATTTTTCAACATCATTACCGCTCTTGGCCAGTACGGGCAGGGTGGAAAGTGCCGAGAAGCCTATGTATAGAATTGATTTCAGATAATATTTCATAATCTGTGGGACATTGCCTTATTAATAACTTACGTCTGTATCGGTTTATTGTGGAATGACCATAATTTTTTGCGTTTTGGTCGCTTCGCTACTACCGTTGACAGAGATGATGGCTCGGTAAAGGTATACACCGTTTTGTACTCGGTGTCCTCCCTTGTCGGTCAAATCCCACTCTATGGGCGAAGAGAGCCACATATCCGACATGGCGGTTTGTTCCGTAGTCCATATCTCCCGTCCATACCAGTCAAAGACAGATAATTTGACGGTCATCAGCATGCCGGGTCGGTCGTGCCGTATATAGAATCGGGCGACATCTGTGGCCGGGCTTTTTTCGGCATATAGACTGTATATCTGAGGTTTAAGGCCCGTTTTTACTGTGAAATTCAGAGATTGGGAGGAGGAGTTTCCTTCGGTATCCCATACTGTAAACAAGAGGGTGTGAGAGCCGTTGGAGAGGGTCGGCAGTTCATAATAGACATCTCCCAAGCCGAATTCTCCCGTAACCGGTGTGAAATAGCTGTTCAGCACATATTCCTGTTTCGAGTCCCCGTCAACGCATAGGGTCATATCATGTCCCAGGCCGATTCCCGAAATGTTGATTCCCGAGGCATCTTCGACTTGCGCTACGAAGAGAGGCGTCTCATTTACCTTGTCTCCGTTGGAGAAGTCCGATGAGTTCAAGTACATATAGTGGATAATGGGCCCTTCATCATCTTCTTCTACATCGGTATCCAGGTCACCGATGATAAAGTGCGTGTTTACCCCTTGCGCTTCACGTCCTTGCGTGTCATAAGCATATAGGTTGAATAGTCCGGGTTCGTTGGAATAGTTTAGTTCGAGGGGCATCTTGAAAGAGAATTCAAATTCTCCGGCCCGTACCGAATCTTGACCTGTATAGAGCAGGTTGTCTCGTGTATAGAAGGTGTACGGGATAATTTCATCGTTGTCATTCCCGTTCCCTCCGGTGACAATCTCCCGTTCGGAATCATACAGGCGAGGATAAATCAATCCATTGAAATCAGTCAGACGGACGGCATCAGACGATTGGATTTCCCCTTTGACAGTGACCCACGAGCGGGCTTTCAACAAGAGGCTGTCGGCATCGATTTCAGTGAGTAGGGTGTCGTTTATGTGGGTCAGTTCTACTTGATAGGAGGGGCATAGCAACCGCAGGGCGGGATCTCCAAGGAGAATGTAGTTGAGTTTGTTCATCTGTACGTTGTTGGCGTTGCTGCCTATATTGTTCTTGGCCAACCGCATCACGTCACCGAGTCGTATCGTATGGCCTTCACTGTCCTTGTCGAAGAGATGTTCGATGAAGGCTTTGTTGATGTAGCCGTTGGCATCGATATAGACGACCCGGGTGGTGGAGATGAGGGCGATGCCCCCTCCTTGCGTATTCAGGAACAGTTCTTCTCCGCCCGAATTGGTACGGTCGTCAAATCGGCTGAAATCGCATGTCGCGGTAATCCATAGC
The DNA here is from genome assembly GCA_021199145.1 of Porphyromonadaceae bacterium. Taxonomy (GTDB): domain Bacteria; phylum Bacteroidota; class Bacteroidia; order Bacteroidales; family UBA11471; genus Caccoplasma. The sequence goes on from JAJQIP010000193.1 coordinate 6,818, forward strand.
GGCAGACGGGATACATACATGTTGGAGATGTCACTCCATTCGAGGATTTTCTCTGCTGTCCATCCTTTGGTACTACCGTGTCCCACAAAATTTATTACCAGCAATCCGTCAAGTTTCAGCAGGTTGAGCATCTGCTCTTTGGCATCGGGATAAGTGGCTCCTGTCGCCGTACTTACCCGGTTATAGGCATCAATGTATATTTTGTGGAGAAATATTTCGGGATGGTCTGTTTCCAATATGTCAGCCAAAGCTTCGCTTTGTGCCATATGTTCTCCCGAATTGCCGTCGTCGGCAACCAGACAGAGGTCGTTTCGCCAATAACCGTAGTCCGTGTTGGTGGCATAGGCGATAAGTTTGTCAACCATGGCTGAGGCTTCACTTGCTGTACGGATGGGGAATCGTCCGATGCCGATGTCGAGAGTTGCCCGGTAAAGGTCGCTCCCTTCATTATCGTGGAGGAATCCGAAATAGTCGTCTGTGACGAAATTGCTTTTTTCGTTGACGCTCTCGTCGGCTTGGAACGTAATCAAGAAAGGATAGTCATACGTGGCCCATTCGTCTGTAACATTCCGGTTGTCATAACTCCCGTCTCCGAAGAGGAGAAGGTAACGGGGGCGTAAGGTTTCATCGGTTTCGGCCCGGTCATAAAACATTTTCATGAATCGGCGTATAGCCGTGGCGTCGGGGGTACCCGAGGAAAACTCATTGTAAATCTGCGAGGGTTGTACGACAAGATACGAAAGGGAATCGTGTTCGGCATGAAATTCTCCCAACCGTCTGGCT
>JAJQIP010000210.1 GCA_021199145.1 Porphyromonadaceae bacterium
GGAGTGGGGTTTATATTGGCGTGCTATTACCCTGCACCGCTTATTTTTTGATAAGGAAAGATAATCCTCTTTACTAAAAGATTTCAATTATTCCTTTCGTAAATGGCTTTCAACCGTTGCCTTCTTTTGAAAAGAGAAAAAGGAAAGGCGGTGGGTGAAAACCTGCCGCCTTTTTGTGTTTTGCAATTTCTTACCCTTTTAGTCGGGTGATGAGGTCGGGGAGGGGGAGGCGAGTCTGTTCGCCGGTCGCCATGTTTTTGAGGGTAACCTGTCCCGAAGCCATTTCGTCTTCACCGACAAGGGCGACAAAGGGAATATGCTTGCTGTCGGCATACCCCAACTGCTTCTTGAGTTTGGCCGCTTCGGGATAGAGTTCGGTGCGGATGCCGGCCGTCCGGAGAGCGGCAACAAGACGGAGGGCCGCTTCGGACTCCTTCTCCCCGAAATTGACGAAGAGAAGTTGCGTCGAGGCGAGGGTGTCGGCCGGGTAGCGGTCGAGCTGGTTGAGCACATCGTAGATGCGGTCGGCTCCAAAAGAGATGCCGACTCCCGAAATACCCGGCATGCCGAAGACCCCCGTAAGGTTGTCGTAGCGTCCGCCACCGGTAATGCTCCCCATCTCCACGCCAAGAGCCTTCACCTCTACAATGGCTCCCGTGTAGTAGTTGAGTCCCCGAGCGAGGGTGAGGTCGATGACGAGATTGGCCCGCAGCGGCAGCACCGAAAGTTTGCCCAAGATATAGTCCAGTTCGGCAATGCCTTTCAATCCCGTCTCCGAGACGGCCAAAATCTGGCGCAGCCGATTGAGTTTCTCCTCGTTCTCCCCTTGTAGGAGGAGGATGGGTTGGAGCCGGCTGACGGCTTCGTTGGAGAGCCCCTTCTCCCGCAATTCACCGTTGACATTGTCCAGGCCGACCTTGTCGAGCTTGTCGATGGCTACGGTGATGTCGGTCAGAGCATCGGGGCAGCCGATGATTTCGGCGATGCCGGCAAGGATTTTCCGGTTGTTCAGGTGAACGGCCACGGGGATATTGAGGCGGGCAAAGACTTCGTCGATGAGGTGGAGCAGTTCCACTTCGTTGAGGAGGGAGTCGGAGCCGATGACATCAGCATCGCATTGGTAGAATTCCCGATAGCGGCCTTTTTGCGGCCGGTCGGCCCGCCAAACGGGTTGAATCTGGTAGCGTTTGAAGGGGAGGGTGAGTTCGTTGCGGTGCATCACCACGAAGCGGGCGAAGGGGACCGTAAGGTCGTAGCGCAACCCCTTTTCGCAGAGACGTGTGGCGAGGCGTGCAGCGTTGCTTTCCTGCCGTTCCTCTTCGGAGAGGCCGGAGAGGAAATCTCCGGAGTTGAGAATCTTGAAGAGGAGTTTGTCGCCCTCTTCCCCGTATTTGCCGAGGAGGGTGGAGAGATTTTCCATAGCGGGAGTCTCGATGGCTTGGAAGCCGTAGAGACGGAAGACCTCCCGGATGGTGTTGAAGATGTAGTCCCTGCGGGCCATCTCCTGTGGGGAGAGGTCGCGTGTACCTTTGGGAATGGCGGGTCGTGTCGTCATAGGTGTGTCGCTGTAAAGGTTGAATCGTTCCTGCAAAGATACGATATTCCCCTGACTTCTCGGTAAAGGATATATGTTGTCACTCCTTTTTTTAGAACGTGGGGTACAAGGTGTCTGTATAGGTGAGGTACGGAGTAGTATTCTCGCACATGTTTTTCGATTAAGGATTAAACCCCTGTCAAAGGCAGGGAGAGAGGTATGTAATTAATTTATTTAGGGCTGCAATGCGGGTCATAGCCCCGCATTGCAGCCCTTTCGGGTAAGTTTCGATAACCATCTTCGCTAACAGGTTACGATAAAAGAATACAACTACGGCTACACAAACCATGGCGGATAACTATTGTGCAAGACATCTTTCGTCATGTTGCACTTGTCTGTGCGGTATATCTTAAAAATGTGCGTTCAAGGTTGGGAATTATACGGGAAAAACAGTAATTTAGCCTATAGTGTCGACAACCACTGACGGAACGAGCGATTTGTTTCGGGTTCCATCGAGAAATATTTTTGAAACAGTATCTAAAAACTGCTACACCATGAAAACAATCCCTGCTTCGGAACTGATACTGAACCCTGACGGGTCGGTATTTCATCTGCATCTACGGCCTGAACAGCTGGCCGACAAAATTGTATTGGTAGGCGACCCCGGCCGAGTAGACACGGTGGCGGAGCACTTCGATAGTCGGGAGTGCGAAGTGCGTAACCGAGAGTTCCATACAGTGACCGGTACTTTCCGGGGAAAACGGCTTTCGGTGATATCACATGGCATTGGCGGGGACAATATCGACATCGTCCTCAACGAACTGGACAGCCTCGCCAACATCGATCTCGCCACCCGTACCGTACATGAGAAGCTGCGGTCGCTTACCTTAGTGCGCATCGGCACTTCGGGCGGTCTGCAGCCGGAGGTCCCCATCGGCACCTATGTAGTGGCTGAACGCTCTATTGGCTTCGATGGGGTACTCAACTTCTACGGTGGAAGAGATGGAGTGTGCGACCTCGCCTTCGAGCAGGCTTTCCGGGAGGCGGTGGGGTGGAACCCTCAATGGGCGGCTCCCTATGTGGTGGTAGCCGACCCCGAACTGGTGAACCGTATCAGCGGAACGGAGATGGTACGGGGCATCACCATTTCAGCCAACGGCTTTTATGCTCCCCAAGGTCGGGAGTTGAGGCTCCCCTTGGCCGATCCGGAGCTGAACCGTAAAATAGAGGCCTTCCGCTACGGGGGGCGCACTATCACCAACTATGAAATGGAGAGTTCGGCTTTAGCGGGGCTTTCCCTGCTGATGGGGCACCGAGCCATGACCGTGTGCTGCATCATCGCCAACCGGTTGGCCGGGGAGGCCAATGCCGGCTACAAGGGGTCGATGGAGGAGCTTATCTCCCTTGTGTTGGAGCGCATCTGAATCAATAGAGAAAAAGGAGAGGGGTTGCCTTGGTTTTACACAGGGCAGCCCCTCTCTCGTGTAGGCAAAAAGGAGAGTGGTGGTTACTTGATTTCAATCTCCTCTTTTAAATCGATTTCCTGGCCTTCGCTGTCGTAAAATTTATATTCGAGCAGGGCCAAGGATTGGTTCGGAATAAGTTTGAATTGCCGTCCGTAGCTGTTTCTCCACTTCCGGAGAAGGGAGAAGAAGCCTTGGTTGATGTACGCTGCAATGTAGGGGTGTACGTGCAGGGAGAATTTCTTCACATTGAATTTTTTCACCAGAAAAGCGATTTTGTCTTCGAGCCGGTCGGTAAAGAGAATGGAGGGGGGAATCTTGCCTTTGCCGTTGCAGACGGGACAATCCTCGTATGTGATGATGTCGAGGGCCGGCCGTACCCGGTGGCGGGTAATCTGCATCAGTCCGAACTTGCTGAGGGGTAGGATATTGTGCCGTGCCCGATCGTCCTCCATCAACTCCCGCATGCGGTCGTAGAGCTTCTGCCGATTGTCGGCGTTGGCCATATCGATGTAGTCGATGACGATGATGCCGCCGATATCCCGCAACCGGAGTTGGCGGGCAATCTCCTCGGCGGCGGCCATGTTCACCTCGAAGGCGGTCGCTTCCTGGTCGGCATTGGGCTTGGTACGGATACCGCTGTTCACGTCGATGACGTGCAGGGCCTCGGTGTGCTCGATGATGAGATAGGCCCCGTTTTTGAAGGAGATGTTTTTGCCGAAGGAGGACTTAATCTGCTTGGTGATGGCAAAATGGTCAAAGATGGGGGTATCGTCGTCGTAACGTTTGACGATGCCCTCCCGCTCCGGGGCGATGAGGTTCACATAGTCGTGAATCTGTCGGAAGGTCTCTTCATCATTCACATAGATGTTTTCGAAGGAGGGGTTGAAGATATCCCTCAGGAGACCGACAGCTCGGCCCGTCTCTTCGTAGAGGAGTGATGGCGCTTTGGCCCGCTGGAGCTTGGTGAGGCACTCCTCCCACCGCTTGACCAGCGTCCGCATCTCGTTGTCGAGCTCGGCCACCCGTTTGCCTTCGGCTACAGTACGGACAATGACCCCGAAATTCTGTGGTTTGATGCTCTGGAGCAGTTGGCGAAGCCGGCCTTTCTCTTCGCCCGACTTGATTTTCTGTGAGACAGAGACCTTGTCGGCAAAGGGGATGAGGACGATAAAGCGTCCGGCAAACGACAGTTCGGCCGTCAGCCGAGGCCCTTTGGTGGAGATGGCCTCCTTGGTAATCTGCACCAGAATCTCCTGACCTACGGAGAGGACATCGGCGATAGAACCCTCTTTCTCCACCTCTTTCAACAGCTTGAACTTGGGGAGGGAGAGGGTGCGCTTCCGGTCGGAAAGCGACTGTTTGGTGAATTTGGCACTGGTGGTGAAGTAGGGACCAATGTCCTGATAGTGAAGAAAAGCTACCTTGTCGCAACCTATGTCGACAAATGCGGCGTTCAATCCCGGCATTAGTTTTTTGACTTTCCCCAAGTAGATATCACCCAATGCAAACGTGATGTTGCAGGGCTCTTTTTGCAACTCGACCAACCGCTTGTCGTGGAGCAAGGCGATAGATACCTCTTTGGGCTGAACGTCGACCACTAATTCGCTTGACACGTCGGGAAAATTTTTAGGTTACAAGGTTTATAATAAGGAAAAAGACAAACCCTTGAACGCGTCAGGAGTTTGTCCTTTAGTCCTTTGTGAGAGAAAAAACAGTCTATTTCTTCTTATGTCTGTTTTTCCTCAATCTTTTTTTCCGTTTGTGGGTGGCCATCTTATGACCTTTTCTCTTCTTTCCGCTGGGCATAATGAAATGCGTTTAACAGGTTGATACTATTTTACCTGGCTCATGAATGTCTTGGCGGGTTTGAAAGCCGGAATATTGTGTGCGGGGATAATAATCGTCGTACGTTTGGAAATATTGCGGGCGGTCTTTTGGTTCCTCTTCTTCACGATAAAGCTACCGAAACCTCTGAGGTATACATTGTTACCTTTGGCCAAAGAACCTTTGACCGATTCCATGAATTGCTCGATGGTGGCAAGAACAACGGCTTTTTCGATGCCGGTGTTCTTTGAAATTTCATTTACGATATCTGCCTTAATCATTGCTTTTTGGTTTTATATGGATTATTGTTTTTCCTTTCGGTTTGCAAATATATAACTTTTTCTCTGTTCCCGAAGCGGATTTTTCTTTTTTTCATGGCTTTCCAACGGGTTTTTGGCCGAAAAGCGGCTCAAATATCGGAATTATTTTGGAAAAATCCCCTTTTTCCCCTAAATATTTGCATTCGGCCGCTGTTTAAGGGAAGTTTAAGAAGCGTTTACAGGAATTCGGAAGTATTCAAGGGAGGAAACGCTTGCCATTCCAGCGGTAAAGGAGTGGATTTTTGGCCAAAAAGGGGGCGATACGGCGGTAAATTTCTTCGGGAAGGTAGTCGGCCAACGTCTGTGTGACCTCCAGACTTTCTCCGGTGATGCGGTAGGTGTGGGGTAGCAGGTTGATTGTGGCGGCCGCCTCTTTGCGTTCCTCCTTTGTTCCCTTATCGAAGAAGGCCTCGACTGTGGGCGGGGTAAAACGGGAGACCCCTTCTAAGGGTCGCCACTGGGTGTCGTAGAAGGCGATGCGGCTGTCGGAGGCCGGCAGCGAGACGGTGTGGATGACAGCGATGACCCCAATGGTATCGGCTACGGGCAACAGGGCGATTTGCAGGGTTGAGACAGAGGAGAGGCGGAGGGTAATCTGCCGTTCGTCTATCCGTTCGATAAAGAGGTCTCCGCCCAAGGCATTGGTCAGGTGCTTCTCTTGCCCTGCATCGTAGAAGTCGAGTAAATCCTTCCGGCCGTTGCTGTCGAGTTGGGGCAGAAGGGCGGAAGGGGCGGTGATAAAATAACCGTCGACGGGCCGTCCGGCGAAAAGAAGGGTGGGCAGGAGCCAGAGTAGGAGGGTGAGAAGACGTTTCAGCATAAGCTTTTTCGACATTGTCGGAACGGATTTAACGGAGAAAAGAGCTTTTTCGGAAGACGTGCGGAACTTCTCCGGAATTCTTTTGCAAAAATAATGAATTTATCGGGTTCCCAAATAGAGAAAATACATACCGATGAGTACCAGAAGCAGATCGATGGCCTTGCTGCGGATATTTTTCTCGTGAAAGAGGAGGACACCGAAGAGGAAACTGACCACCACACCGCTACGCCGGGCCATCGAGACCAGCGAAATCATCGCTTCGGGATAGCTAAGGGCATAGAAGTAGACGAAGTCGGCGGCCACGAGGAAGAGGGAGATGAAGAAGATGCTCCAGCGCCACTGGAAGGGGGTGGTCTCCTCCCGCTTGCGGAACCAGAAGAGCAATGTTATACCCATAAGCACCATTTGGTAGTAAGTGTACCATACCTGCACGACCATACGGTCGAAGCCGTGTGTGAGGAGGTACTTGTCGTAGAGTGCACTGAGGGCCCCGGTGAGGGTGGCCAGGACAATGAAGTAAATCCAGCGGTCGTGACTGAAACGGATGCCCTCCTTCTTTCCGGCGGAAGAGAGGAGGAAAAAGGAGACGACCGAGACGATGACTCCAATCCATTGGTAGGCGTTGAGACGCTCCCCGAAGAGCAACAGCGCCCCTATAAGCGTGAGGACAGGTTGGGAGGCCTTTATGGTGCCGGCAATGGTGATGGGAAGGTGCTTCATGGCGAAGTAGGCAAAGATCCAGGAGAGGAGCACGAGGGCCGACTTGGCCATGATATAGAGGTGGGTGGTGAAATCGGCTCGAGGAACGTAGAAAAGGCTCCCTTCCATCAGGTCAGGCTGGAGGCGGGAGAGAAGAATAGCCGGGAGAAAGATGAGGCTACAGAAGAGGGTATTGAGAAAAAGGATGGGGATGACGGCGTTGCCGGAGAGTGCCATCTTCTTGAAGACTTCGTAGAGGCCTAACAGGACGGCTGAGAAGAAAGCGAGAATCAACCACATGGCGGTTTAGGGGAGGAAAAGGGTTTCGGGATAGGTAATGTCGGTGAGGAAGAGGGCGCAGGCCGGTGCTGAGACACTAGCACAACGGCGGTCACGAGCCTCCAGGATGGGGAGGAAGCCGGTGACGGGGAGTTTGCCCCGTCCGATATCGACCAACGTGCCGACAATGGCCCGTACCATGTTGCGAAGAAAACGGTCGGCCGTGATGGTGAAGACGAGTTCATCGCCTCGTTCTTCCCAACGGGCACAGGTAATGCGGCAACGGAAATTCTTCACGTCAGTGTGGGTCTTGCTGAAACTGGTAAAGTCGTCGTGTCGCAGCAGCAAGGCCGCCGCTTCGTTCATCGCCGTCACATCGAGCCGTTGTCCGGAGAGGTACCAACGATATCGTCCTGTAAAGGGATTTTTCGCATAGGAGATATAGTAACGGTAGGTGCGGGAGAGGGCGTCGAAACGGCTGTGGGCCTCAGAAGTGACGGGACGGATACGGGAGATGGCGATGTCGGGAGGCAGGAGACAGTTGAGGTGGTGTCGCCACGCTTCGA
>JAJQIP010000003.1 GCA_021199145.1 Porphyromonadaceae bacterium
GGTGTAGGTTGTTCCGTTGACCGTGGCAGTGCCTTTGGAGTTGGAATAGTTGCACGAGGTGAAGGTGTAGAAGCTGTTGGAGGGTGCCCCGCCCGTGAAGTAGCAGGTATAGCCTTCGCTGCCGGGTACGCTGCTGTTTCCTTGGCTATCGCTGTTGTCCCCTTCGTCACCGCTGTCACTTCCGCCCGAGTAGCTTCCTTCCTCTTCGGTAAAGAGTCCGACCAGGGTGGTCTGGTAACTGTTGATGGCCGCTTTCAGTGCGGTATTGACGGCATAGGAGGCATCGTCGACGCTGTTGTCAAAGGTCCATTGGAAGTCGCCGTGTTCCATACGGCCGGCCCCGAAAGTCCCTGTAACTACATCAGGTACTTCGTCGGCGTCGTTGGGGGTATATTCGTAGAAGCGGCTGGCGTCGGTATCGAAATTGTTGTAGCAGGTGCCGCCTTGCTTGGTCACGACTTCGGCGGGAACCTCTTCATCGGCTGTTGTGGCTTCATAGGCGTCGAACTCGGTGGAGTTATCCTGGTAGGTGACGTAGCGGAAACTGGAGGATTTCTCGGCGAAGGTGTTGCCGTAGGCCTTTATCATTCCGCCGTTTTCGCTGCTGAAAGTCCCTTCGCCGTAGTAGATATCGGTGCCCTGCATCGATATCATCATGGGTTTGTTGGTGTTGCGAAAGTAGTTCCTGTCGACAAAGACGCTCGAGGCCATCGTCGCCCCGACACCGTATTTGGCATTCCCATCGTAGTAGTTGTTGTAGACGTGGCAGGAGTAGTAGCGTACTCGGGGATGGCGGCTGTCGCTGTGGTCGTACCAGTTGTGATGGTAGGTGATGTACATGTCGTCGCTTTCCCCGCTAAGTCCCAAGAGGTTGCACTTCCCGTTGTCCCAGAAATGGTTGTAAGAGAAGGTGATGTAGGTGGACTTTTTGCAGTCGAGGGCTCCGTCACCTTTGGCCTGGTCGCTGTCACTGCCCGCTTCCCCGTAGAAGTAGTCGCAGTTGTGTATCCAGATATGTTCGTTGTTCTGTTGTAGTCCGATGTCATCGCCTTCGTCGCTGTCGCAGTTCATGAGACCGAGGTTGCTAATCTCCACGGAGATGCAGTTTTTGAGACGGATGCCCCAACCGTCGATGGTGGCGTCGTTGCCTACCCCCTCGATGGTGATGCCCGGACAGGTAGTGCTGCTTCCCATATCAATGACGATATCCCCCTTCTCTGTCTCAGAAGGGTCGGTAATCTGTCCGATGACCCGGATGAGGAGAGGCCGGCTCTCATACCCTTTTTTGTATCCGTAAAGTACCTCCTGCAGTCCGGTATAGGTCGTAGTAGCCCCTTTCGAACTGGTTGTAATTTCCATTGTGATGTCGTCCTTGTTCATCTCGGTGAGGTAGAGAATGACCGTGTTGGACTTCAGTTCTCCTGTAGCGGTATAGGCTCCCGGACAAGCCCCGTCGAAAAAGGCGTATCCCGAACGGTCGTGAGCTTTGGGGGTGATGACGGGTGACTCGACGGCCAGGTCGGTCAGTTCCGTCTCCGAAGAGTCAACGGGGACAATCTTGAATTGGTAATCTACGGCAGGAAGACCGAGCGCGTCGGCCCGTCCGTAGGTGCCGTAGTTCCGTACCAGGGGGGCATCCAATTGGGTGTACTCGCCATCGGTGGGTTTACAATAGACGTTATAGGAGGCTGCTTCGTCCATCAAGGAGAAGGTGACGTAGCCCGATTCGAACCAACTTCCCGTACTCTGTACGGAGATTTGTGCATTCGTGAAGAGGGGTGTAGAAAGGACCGCACCCAACAGGAGATATTTCCAGTTTGTCATGGTAGGTAGATTTTTTGTTTTCAGAGAAGCATTATTTCTCGCAATATTAGAGAAATATATCGGAAAATGCAATTTTGGGGAAATTTTATTTCATAAAGACACAATAGACGGCGAGGATGAGGCAGACCGCAGCGGCGAGATGGTTCTAGTGAAGGGTTTCGTTCTGGAAGAGAAACAGGGTGAAGCCGGCAAAGACGACCAAGGTGATAACCTCCTGAATGACCTTGAGTTGCACGAGGGAAAAGGACCCTCCGTTCTCGTGAAAGCCAATGCGGTTGGCCGGTACCTGAAAGCAATATTCGAAGAGGGCGATTCCCCACGAAAAGAGGATGACCCCGAAGAGGGGCCAGTTGGAGATGACTTTCATCTCCTGCAATTTCAGATGACCGTACCAGGCGAATGTCATGAAGATATTCGACACAATGAGCAACAGGATGGTGTAAATGCCTTGCATGATAAGGAATTTTTTAGAAATCAGGATTCCGAGGAGTAAAGGTAACGAAATTTTTCCTATATTTGTAAAAGGTTGGCTGTGGGTCAGTCGATAAGTGCTTTTACCATATGAAAATCCGAAACGGTTTATTACTCTGTATCTTCCTAATTTTCCGATGATGGCAAAATCGCAAATCAAAATCGAGCAAACCGCAGGGCGAGAAGCCTTGGGAGAGTTTGCAGCAGAGTTCGCTCACCTGAACGATGACGTTCTCTTCGGTGAGGTGTGGAGCCGTAATGACCTCCTTTCGTTGCGTGACCGCTCCATTGTTACGGTCGTCTCTCTTGTATCGCAAGGTATGACGGATTCTTCGTTGAAGTATCATTTGGAAACGGCTCGGAAAAACGGGGTGACCAAGACGGAAATCGCTGAAATTCTTACTCACATCGCCTTTTATGCCGGTTGGCCTAAGGCCTGGGCCGCTTTCCGTCTGGCCAAAGAGGTATGGATTGGGGAGGAGGCGGACTCTTCGGCGGTGTCGTTAGAGGCTTATGCACAATCGCTGCTTTTCCCCGTCGGGAATCCTAACGACACCTATGCAAAATACTTTGTCGGTCAGAGCTATCTGGCCCCTGTCCTGTCGGAGGGTATTTCCGTGGCGAATGTGACCTTCGAACCGGGTTGCCGCAACAACTGGCATATCCACCACGCCACGAAGGACGGTGGACAGGTGCTTATCTGTGTGGGCGGCCGAGGCTACTATCAAGAGTGGGGAAAAGAGGCTGTGGAACTGTGTCCGGGGGATGCCGTCTACATCCCGGCGGAAGTGAAGCACTGGCATGGGGCGGCCCCTGACAGTTGGTTCTCACATCTGGCTATTGAGGTCCCCGGGGAGAACGGCAACAACGAATGGCTGGAGCCAGTCGATGATAAAATGTATAAAACCTTAAAATAAAACAAAATGAAGTACTTATTCGGATTGCTTATGGGCGTTCTTTGTATGAGTTGTTCATCCAATGCCCAAAAACAGAGTGCAACTGCCCCTGAAGAAGAGGCTGGTTCGAAAGTTTTGGTCGCCTATTTTTCCTGTACGGGAACGACCCAAAAAGTAGCGGAGGCTATTGCCGATACACTTGCGGCAGACCTATATCAAATTACCCCGGCTGTTGCCTATACTCCGGAAGATCTGGACTGGACAAATGACCAAAGTCGGAGTTCCGTAGAGATGGGTGCGGAAGATTGTCGTCCGGAGTTGGCGGGAGATTCTCTCTCCATTGAGGGGTACGACCTCATTTTCCTTGGCTATCCCATCTGGTGGAATCTCGCTCCCCGTGCAGTCAACACCTTCTTGGAGAGCTATGACTTTACCGGGAAAAAGGTGATTCCTTTCGCCACTTCGGGAAGCAGCAGCATTACGAACAGTGCCGAGCAGCTGAAAAATCTCTATCCCGACATCGTATGGGGTGAGGGTAAGTTGTTGAACGGCGGAACCGAAGAGGCCGGACCGTGGGCTGAAGAGTGCCTCGAATAGCTTGGCTTAAGGTGGTAGCCTAACGCAACTTGTTGCGGATGTAGTTGGACCGGGAGTAGAGGAAATAGAAAATCGCCCCGACTCCATTTGCGACCCATGCCGTCCAAAAGGCGGGATGGAAGCCGAAGTTGTGGGACAGAAATCCGCCGGCGAGGATGCCGAATCCGATACCTAAATCCCACGATACCAGGATGGTAGAGTTGGCCGTTCCCCGTTGGTCGTGGGAGGCGAGGTTGATGAACATATTCTGGAAGGCGGGGTACATATGTCCGTTGCCCAGTCCAATAATCAGCGCCGCTCCGTAATAGCCCCAGGGATTGTGCAGGGCAGCGAATACGAAATAGCCTACAAAGGCCACGATAATTCCCTGCGTAGCGTTCTGGAGTACCCTTCCTTTGCGCAAGGAGCGGCCTCCGGTAATCCGGGAGAGGATAAGTCCGACGGCGAAAATGGCGAAAAAGAGTCCCGTGCCGCTTGTTATGCCTAACTCCTCTTTTCCGTAGAGGGCAATATAGGTTGAAACGATGCCGTAGGCGAGAGAGAAACAGAGGATGGTGAGCCCCTGGCTCCACCCTTTGAGCAGGATGAATCGGTCGAGCGAAAGGGGAAGATTCTTCTTGACCACGGTTTTCTTCGGGATATCCAGAGTGGCGTTGATGCAAAAACCGCCCAAGGCCAGAAGGAGGGCCAGGATGAAAAGAATGTCGTAACTGTGCCACATCCCGTAAATGAGCAGAGCGATGGTGGGACTGATGGCGGTGGCGAGGTTGTTGCTCAACCCGTAATAACCAATTCCTTCTGTACGGCGGGAAGCGGGTACCACGTCAATCCCCACTGTGGTAGTGGCGACCGTCGCCGCTCCGAAGGGGGCGCCATGGAGTGTGCGGACAATGGTGAAGAACAGCAGTGTGCCAGCGGCGAGGTAACCGACGAAGAAGAGGGCAAAGAGGAAGTAGGTGACCAGTAACACCAGTTTCCGGGGAAAGGTGTCGACCAGATAGCCGCTGAAAGCCCGGATGACCAGAGCTGTAATGGTATATCCCGACAGCACCAGTCCGATGGCGTCTTTGTCGGCATGGAAGGTCTCACTCAGGTAGAGTGGAAGCAGCGGAGCCAACAACATGAAGGAAAAGAAGAGCATGAAGTTGGCGGTCAGTACCTTGAGATAGTTTTTGTTCCAAAGCTTTTCTGTTACTTCCATAGGGGAATGGCGTTTGGCCGTGCGGCCGAAAGTGGCCGTTTGCATCGGTTTTGCGGCGACAAAGATACAAAATGCGGGGCATTAAAAAAAAGAGGAATGAAATCGATTTCACTCCTCTTTTTTGTGAAAACGGGATAGAACTTTATGTATCGCTTTTTGTCCGGTTACAGTTCTGGCAAAGCGTCCAGCATTCCCGACTGTAACGGGGAACAGAAAAGAGGGAGAAGAGGCAAGCTCCCTTCTCCCTCTTCGACGGAGAGGTGGGTCAGTAGGTGACGACAAGGCCTCCGGTGAACCACCCCTCCGGCATTTTCAGTCCGCCAAAGTCGCAATAGCGGGTGGCGGTGATGTTATTACCGTCGACATAGAGGCGCAGATGATTCCGTTCCCATGCTACACGGCCGTCGAGCAGGGCATAGGTCCGGTATGCCGTCGGTTCTCCCGATGCATCGATATAGCGGCCGTTGCGGTCGTAGAGTCCGGCTGTGAGTGTCACGGTGACATAGCGGAGGAAGCGGACCCCCAGGGTGGCGGTGGCTTTGTGACGCATATAGTCCAGCGCATACTTCGAGAGATAATCGCCGTTCTCTTTGTCGCTCCACATATAGCCGTAGGCGAGGGTAGCCTGTTGCAGGAAGCCATCGCTGCGGTAACCGCCGCTCCACTCCACTCCGAGAGTGTTCAGACGGGTCATCTGCAGGGATTCCCACTCACTCTCAGCGCTCCGTTGCACCCAGTCGATGATATTCCGACCCTGTCGGTAATAGAGTTCGGCGGCTGTCTGCCATCCCTCCTTTTGGTAACTCCCCCGCAAGCGGTAGGTGACGGCCCTTTCGGGTTTCAGGTTAGGATTGCTGATGTAGCCTGTGGCGGTGTAGTAGAGGTCGGTGAAGGTCGGGAGACGCATGGACTGCACGGCGGCTAGTCCGATGTGCAATCCTTCGAGAGGTCGGTATCCGGCGGAGAGACTCCAGACCGGAATTGTTCCTGTGGCGTAGAAATCCCCACCGGCCGATCCTTCGAAGTCGAAACGCCCTATCTGTTTGATGTGACGCAACCGTAACTCTCCGGTGTGACGACTCTTCCCGTGGGTATAAAAGGCCTCTTCCTTTCCTTTCACCTTTCGGGGTGAGGAGAGAGGGTCACCCAGCACCGAACTGTAGATGTGGTCGAACCGATACTCCCCGTTGAGGGAGGTCGTTCCTCCTATCCAGCGGTAATCTCCCCGTAAGGAAACCCCTACATGGTCGGTGTTGTGGTAGTTGAATGGAATTTGGCTCGCATCGTCACGCACCATTTCGAAGCAATCAAGATTCTTGCGATAGGCCAGGCTCGATTCGAAAGAGAGGCGGCGAACCCTCTTCTGCCACCGGAGAGAAGTGAGAAAGGTGCGTGTCTCTTCGTACTGGTCGGGATATTGGAGTGAATAGAAGCCGTTGGCTCCGAAATTCCGTGCCTGCCAACCAACTTGTCCGTCAAAATAGCCGGCTCGGGGGCTGTCGTATCCGGCCCGCAGGAAGGCGTTGTAGTTCCGGAAGTCAGTGTTCTGTGTATAACCGTCGCTGGAGCGGTAAGAACCGGCCCCGAAGAGGGTGAACCGCTTATGCGTCACCGCTCCGGAGAGATTTCCGTAGCCATAGCCGTACTCTCCGCCCGACAGTTCGGCCCGGAGGTAGGTGGGGCGTAGCGGATCGGTACGGAGATGCACCGCTCCGGCAAAGGCCCCCAGTCCGGCCGTACCGTCTTCGATCGTAATGGTAGAGATTACATCGAGGTCGACCGGAAGGGAGTGACTCTGATGGCCCGTGCGGGCATCGGTAAAGTCCACGTCATTGAGCAGGACGGCAGTCTGGTCGAAGGAGCCTCCCCGTATCGATATGTCGGCTTGTACCCCCTTGCTTCCCCTTTCTCGCAGGTCGACAGAAGGGCTCAGCCGCAGGGCGGCTTCGACGCTTTGCAGCGGCTTCGCCACCGCTTCAGATCTGTCGAGAACGGGAATTGGCAACACCGCTGTGCGGGTAGAGGGGAGAAGATTCCCCGTAACCCTGACTTCGTCCAAATCGAGTTCTTTGACCGTGTCGGTCTTGAACGATTGGGCAAAAGTCTCTTCAGGAGTTGCCAGCAAGAGAATCGACATCGAACAAGAGAGCACTCCGATAATGACCTGCTTGTGCAGGCTGAGGAAGATGCCCGCCTTTTTGCGGCTCCACCTCTTCCACCGTTGACACGGTGTGTGTTCTTTTGCAAAATGTTTGTTCATCTTGTTTTGGATTAGTGAATAAAAGACGGAAGGACTTTTCCCGACGGGCTTGCTCCGTAGGGGCGGTCGCTTCCGGCGGCAAAAATAGGGATAAAATCGAGATTCCCGATGGAAGAGAAATCCTATTGCGGATAAACGGAAGATTTTTTATTTTTACCCCTTGAACGTCGGGACAAGATTGCCTGCCGTAAAAACAGTCCTCTCTTTCCGCTATGTCCAATTGCGCTACTCTCTCGGATAGTATCA
>JAJQIP010000074.1 GCA_021199145.1 Porphyromonadaceae bacterium
TGGTAAACGAGGTCACCACGCTGGCCAAATTGCCCGATGCGGAAATTAAACGGAACCAGGAATTGCAACCGGCCATGAGACCGGCCACCCCTCCGCCTCCCTTGAAGAGTACCATCAAATTCACCGCTCCTGTCATCAAGAAGGATGAGGAGTTGAACGATGACGATGAAATCAAGTCGCAGGATGAGTTGGCCGCCCGTGGAAATACGGCGATTTCAGTGGCCGATGTAATCGGTAACGATGAGATTGACGGACAAGATATTGCCGACTTCAAAGACTATATCGCTCCCGAAGAGGAAGAGGAAGAGGTCTACATCGTGGTTGAACAGATGCCCGGATTCCCTGGTGGGGAAGAGGCCCTATTGAAATACATCCGTGACCACATGCAATATCCGTCGGTCGCCATTGAAAGAGGTATTGAAGGACGTGTTACCGTACGTTTCGTCGTCAATAAAGAGGGCTACGTACAAGACGTTACTGTCGTCCGGGGTGTTCACGAACTCCTCGACCGAGAGGCCGTCCGCGTCATCCAAAGCCTGCCTCGGTGGAACCCTGGGAAACAAAACGGTACTGCCGTATCGGTTTACTACAACGTGCCGGTAAACTTCACGCTGCAATAACCACGTTTAACATCATTTAATTAAAAAAGGTCCCGAAAATTTTCGGGACCTTTTTTAATTAAAACTTCCTGCTGTTCGGACAGGAAAGGGAATTCCATTATGATGGAAAAGAACATCTGCAGTCGAAAAAAGGTTTCAAATCCCTCAAAAAAGGAAAATTCTTGCAGAGAAGTAGCGAAAAATTTTTTGCAAAAAAATTTTTCGCTATCTTTGAACGCTTATAAAGGGACCTACCCCCGTTTTAGAGAAATGAACGAAGAAACGAACACATCGGCATCACTGCCGGAAAAGGGAAAGAGAGGGGGAAGAATCCGCATCGGATACTTGTTCGGTGCCCTCATGCTGGTGATTTATCTGGGTATGGCCGTTCTACTGGCCTTCACCCCGTTTTTCTCCACTACCTTCCGACCCGCCCTCCGGTACCTTTTCGCCGTCGTCTTCGCCGCTTATGCCATATTTCGGGGATACCGGTTTTTCAAGGATAGATAGGTATGAAACAGATTCTCTTCCTTACACTCTGCCTGGCCTTAGTGGGGAGTGGCTGCAACCGCAACGCACAGAATCAGGCGGGAAAGCTTGAAAATACCACCACGGCGGGGGTCGTCACCATCTGTGTCGACGAAACCCTCAAACCCATTATCCAAGAGGAGATTGAGGTGTTTGAAGGGCTTTACCCCAAAGCGAACATTATCCCCCGCTATACGAGCGAAGTGACCGCTTTCAACGACCTCTTCGCCGACAGTGTGAAGCTCATCGTGGTAACACGTCCGCTCTCCGATGAAGAGATTCAGTCGCTGCAAGCCAACAGCCTTTATCCCAAAATGTCGAAAGTCGCCATAGACGGCGTGGCCCTTATCTCCAACCGAAGCAACCCCGACTCTTTGGTGACCATGGAGCAGCTGCACGACATCTTCACGGGAAAAATCACCCGCTGGAAACAGTTGAACGCCCAATCTCGGCTCGGTGATATCGAAGTGGTCTTCGACAACACCTATTCAAGTACAGTGCGCTATATCGTCGAGCAGGTCTGCAAGGGAGATTCCCTGGTGGGGAATATCACCGCCGCCAAAAACAACGAGAGCGTCATCGACTATGTCTCCAAGGTGCCCAATGCCATGGGGGTCATCGGGTCAAATTGGATTGACAACAAGAACGACTCAACCCACCTCTCGTTCAACGAAGAGATTCAGGTAATGCTCATCAGCGTCGACCCCATCGCCTTCAACGGCAACAGCTATCAACCTTTCCAGGCCTATCTCGCCATGCAACTTTACCCACTCAGCCGGGAAATCTATATGATCTGCACCGCCAACCGCAACAGCCTGCCCTTCGGCTTTACCTCCTTCGTCAGTTCCGACAAGGGACAACGCATCATCCTCAAGTCGGGTATTCTGCCGGCCAAACAGCCTTTACGGGTCGTCAACATCCGAGAGAACCTATAAAAACGAATCAATCAAATACTTTTCATCATGCAAAAAACCAGAACATTGTTAATTTCGCTCCTTCTCATCTGTGGAGGAGCAGGGTTGCCAGCCATGGCACAGAACAACTATGCCGATGGTATCGAGTATTTCAAGTCGGGCCAACCCGATCGGGCTAAAATCATTCTTGAACGTACGTTGAACGATAGCGAGACTTACCCTGCCGAATCATACTACTACTTAGGCGAAATCGCATTCCCCACCAGCAAGGATTCCGCCATGATGTATTATGAAAAAGGGATTGAGGCCGACCCGGAGTTCGCCCTCAACTACATCGGCAAAGGAAAAGTAGTTATGGGACAACCGGTGGCCAACGATGAGAAGTCCATCAAAGCCGCAATCAAAGAGGGCGACAAACTCATGAAAGAGGCCTTCAAGGTAAAGAACGCCAAGAAAGACCCGGCTGTTGCTCTAGCCTATGTAAAAGCCTACTACGAGAACGGACTGCCTTACGGAGCCGCTGTGGATAAATTCTACGAGAAACTGTTGGCCGACTATGCCCCCTACTATGTCTTCTTAGGCGATATCGAAGCCGCCAAGGAGAGTTGGGGCGAAGCCTGCAAAAACTATGAGCTGGCCTTCGACTGGTACGATACCGACAGCTCTTGCGTAGAGGCCTATATCAAATATGCGGGCATCTACTTCCGTATCAACCCCGATATGGCCATCGACAACGTGTTGCGGCTGCTCGATATGCGTCCTACCTCGGCTATCGCCCAACGAGAATTGGCGGAGTCCTACTACCGGGCCGACAAATTCAACGAGGCGGTTAAGGCTTACGAAGTCTATATGCAGAATCCCAACGCCTTCCAGACCGACCAACCCCGTTATGCCTCCCTGCTCTACTACGACAAGCAATACGACCGCTCCCTCAACCTCTGTGAGGACCTGTTGAAGACCTTCCCCAACAACCTCATGTTGAAACGGCTTTCCCTCTACAACAACTATGAGCTGCAAGACTATGTCTCCGCTATCCGGGCCGCTGAAGACCTCTTCTCCACCCCCGATGTGGAATTCAACAGTCGTGACTATATGCAATATGGTAAACTGCTCCTCGCCATCGGAAAAAACGACGAGGCTATCGCCAACCTTGAAAAGGCGGTTGAGATTGACCCCACCCGGTTGGATCTCTACAAGGAGTTGACCACGGCACTGCAAAAGACCGGTAACTTCTTGAGACGGGCCGAAGTGCAGGAGATGTATCTCAAACAACTGATTGCCGTAAATCAGGACAAGACACAGGACTACTTCATTGCCGGACGCTATTACTACATGGCTGCCGCCAGAGCTTTCCAGGCCGAAGACCGAGAGGCCACCCAATATGCCGTCAATAAGGCCGACAGTTGCTTTGCCGTTGTGGTAGAGAAGGCTCCCGAAGATTATCGGGGTCACCTCTGGAGAGCTACCTCCATGGGACTGCTTGATCCCGAACGGAATACGGGTGTCGCCCTTCCCTACTATGAGAAAGCCATCGAGGTGATGCTGGGTGACCTCAACAATACCGAAACTCCGCCCACTGCAGCGGCGGCCGACCGTATCAAGAAAGACCTCATCGACGCCTATACCTATATGGCCAACTACGACTATGTGGCCGAATACAACAACTACCTCAGCCTCAGCGAAGAGAAACGGGATACCTTCAAGTTTACCAAGACCATCGAATGGTGTAACAAGATTCTGGAACTGGATCCCGACCACGCTGCTACCAAGGAATTCCTCGGCATCATCAAAAACTAAACTTCTTACCTTGTATAAAAAAGAGGGGGCATTCAATAGAATGCCCCCTCTTTTTTTATCATATCGCACCGGTTAGCACGACAGTTTGTTCTGACTTCCCAATACATCAACAATCTTGTGGACGTAAAGTTGCCGCATATTCTCCCTGGCCGGACCCAGATATTTGCGGGGGTCAAACTCAGCCGGTTTCGTGGCCAATACCTCCCGAACAGCTGCCGTAAGGGCCAGACGGCTATCGGAGTCGATGTTGATTTTGCAAACCGCAGAGGCAGCCGCTTTACGCAGCTGTTCTTCGGGAATCCCAATGGCATCCTTCAAGGCTCCACCATATTTGTTGATAGTGTCCACCTCCTTTTGGGGAACCGACGAAGAGCCGTGCAGTACGATGGGGAAACCAGGCAACTCTTTCTCTACCCCTTCCAGTACATCGAAACGCAAGGGAGGCGGTACCAAACGGCCATTGGCATCACGGGTGCATTGCGCCGGAGTGAATTTGTTGGCTCCATGTGAAGTACCGATGGAGATGGCCAGGCTGTCACAACCCGTCTTGGTGACAAAATCAACCACCTCTTCGGGACGAGTATAAGTGTGGTGCTCAGCCGAAATCTCATCTTCGACACCGGCCAGCACGCCCAACTCTCCTTCGACAGTCACGTCAAACTGATGGGCGTACTCAACCACCTTCTTGGTCAACGCCACGTTCTCATCGTACGGCAGGTGCGAACCGTCTATCATCACCGACGAGAAACCCATGTCGACGCACGACTTGCACAACTCGAAAGAGTCACCGTGGTCAAGGTGCAGCACGATTTCGGGTTTCTCACAACCCAACTCCTTGGCATACGCCACAGCCCCTTCGGCCATATAGCGCAGCAACGTCTGATTGGCATACTGCCGTGCCCCTTTCGATACCTGCAGAATGACGGGCGATTTCGTCTCTACAGTCGCTTGGATGATAGCCTGCAACTGCTCCATATTGTTGAAGTTGAAGGCCGGGATAGCATAACCTCCTGTGATGGCTTTGGCAAACATCTCCCGAGTGTTCACAAGCCCCAAATCTTTGTAACTTACCATAAAACTATATATTTAAATGAATGTTTCCTACCTACGATAGTCGCAAATGTAACAAATAATCCCTGCATTTTCCCTTCTCGCGGTCTGAAAAAAATAAAAAAAAGGAAAAAGAGAGGGTCATTATTTTCACAACTTCTTGCCGATATTGTTATTTTTCTCCTAATTTTGTGCGTTTCAAAGGTCAAAGCCTTTGACCCACAACAAGAAATTGTTTTACCTTAACCCATTTTTAATCCTGAACGAGCATGAGAAAATGGCGCATTGAAGATTCGGCGGAGTTATACAACATCACCGGGTGGGGATTGAATTACTTTTCAATCAACGACAAGGGACACGTGGCGGTCACGCCCAAAGAGGGGTCGGCCAGTGTCGATTTAAAAGAGTTGATGGACGAATTGCAGGTGAGGGACGTGCAACCTCCTATCCTGGTCCGTTTTCCGGATATTCTCGACAGCCGCATCGAGAAGATTTCCAACTGTTTCAAACAGGCGGCCAACGAATACGGCTATACGGCCCAGAACTTCATCATCTACCCCATCAAGGTCAACCAGATGAATCCGGTTGTCGAGGAGATTGTCAGCCACGGCAAGAAGTTCAACATCGGACTAGAGGCCGGCTCCAAGCCGGAGCTACATGCGGTGCTGGCCATCAACATCGAATCCAACTCCTTGATTATCTGCAACGGCTATAAGGACGACAAATATATCGAACTAGCTCTGCTGGCACAAAAAATGGGTCGGCGCATCTTCATTGTCGTGGAGAAACTCAACGAAATCGAACTCATAACCACCATCGCCAAACGGCTGAAAATACGCCCCAACATCGGCATCCGCATCAAACTAGCCACTTCAGGTAGCGGCAAGTGGGAGAGTTCGGGCGGCGATGACAGCAAATTCGGTCTCAACACGAGTGAGCTTATTGAGGCCCTCGACATCCTCGAGAAGAACAAAATGGAGGATTGTCTCAAACTCATTCACTTCCACATCGGCAGCCAGATTACCAAAATCCGTTTCATCAAAAATGCCCTGCGGGAAGCGGCGCAATTCTACGTCCAACTCTGCAAGATGGGGTATGCCGTCGAATATGTCGATATTGGCGGCGGTCTCGGGGTTGATTACGACGGTTCCCGCTCCTCAACGAGCGAGAGTAGCATGAACTATTCCATTCAAGAGTATGTCAACGACTCCATTTGGACACTGGTCGATGTATGTATGAAAAACAACCTTCCGCAGCCCAACATCATCACCGAGTCGGGCCGCTCCCTCACCGCCCACCACTCGGTGCTCATTTTCGAGGTGTTGGAGACCACCAGTCTGCCCGAATGGGACGAAGATATCGCCATCAACGAAGAAGACCACGAACTGGTACGGGAACTTTACAACTCCTGGGACAACCTCAACCAGTTGCGGCTGCTCGAGACCTGGCACGACGCCCTGCAAATCCGGGAGGAGGCCCTCGACCTCTTCGGTCTCGGTCTTATCGACCTGCGTACACGGGAGAAAATCGAGCGTCTTTTCTGGTCCATCGCCCGGGATATCTACGAGATGAGCGACAAAATCAAACATGCGCCGGAAGAGTTGAAGAAGATTACCAAAATGTTGTCCGACAAGTATTTCTGTAACTTCTCCCTTTTCCATTCGCTTCCCGACTCATGGGCCATCGACCAGATTTTTCCCATCATGCCTATCAGCAGGCTTGACGAACGTCCCAATCGCTCGGCTACCCTGCAGGATATTACCTGCGACTCCGACGGCAAAATCACCAATTTCATCTCGACTCGCAACTTCAACCACCACCTCCCCGTACATAGCCTCAACAAGGAGCCTTACTATATCGGAGTCTTCCTCGTGGGGGCCTATCAAGAGATTCTGGGCGACCTGCACAATCTCTTCGGTGATACCAACACCGTACACGTAGGTGTCGACAAAGAGGGCTACGACATCGAACAGGTCATCGACGGGGCGACCGTGGCCGAAGTGCTCGACCAAGTGCAGTACAACCCCAAGAAGTTGGTGCGGAACATCGAAACCTGGGTAACTTCCTCCATGAAAGAGGGGGTCATCTCCCCCGAAGAGGGACGGGAGTTCCTCTCCAACTACCGGTCGGGACTCTACGGACACACCTATCTCGAAAAAGATTGAGACATCCATGTCCGACACTCCCCTCGGAAGATACCGTTATTTCCTCTACCTCGCCTACGACGGTTCGGCCTACCACGGCTGGCAACGCCAGCCGAACGGACTTTCGGTTCAGCAGTGCCTTGAAGAGGCCCTCTCCCTATTGTTGCGACGGGAGACGGCTGTCACGGGAGCTGGCCGCACCGATACGGGAGTTCACGCTCGGCTGATGGTGGCCCACTTCGACACCTCGGTCCCTCTCACCGACCTCGAAGCGTGGCGACACCAACTCAACTGTCTCCTGCCTCCCGACATCGCCATCTCCCGTATCCGTCC
>JAJQIP010000038.1 GCA_021199145.1 Porphyromonadaceae bacterium
CGACAGGTCTCATAAGATAAATCAGGTTCCAGTCACATTCTTTCTTTTAAAAATAGAGAAAGCGGGGAGATTTCCCCGCTTTCTCTAGTAAAATCATCGGCAATATTCCGACAGATTTACTCAAACATATGACGTAACTTACTGAAAATCCTATCTTTCACCGATTTAGTAGGGGTAAATCCCGGCGTACGCAATTCTTCAATCTTATGACGTTCCTCAGCTGTCAGGTTCTCCGGTACATATACCGAAAGGTTCACTAACAAATCCCCCACGCCATAACTGTTCACCGAAGGCAGACCCTTTCCTCTCAGGCGCAACACCTTTCCGGGTTGTGTACCCGGGTCGATTTTCACCTTCGCTTTCCCGTCAATGGTCGGGACTTCGAGCATACCACCCAAAGCCGCTGTCGGGAAATCAATCAGCGCATTGTAAATCAAGTCGTTTTCATCTCGTAAAAGTTCCGGATGAGGCTCCTCTTGGACCAAAATCAACAAGTCCCCGTTGACTCCTCCATGACGGGGTGCATTTCCGACACCCTTCATCGAAAGCTGCATCCCGTCCGATACACCGGCAGGAATATTGATGGTAATCACCTCATCCACCCGTTGTATTCCTTCTCCGTTACATTCCGGACATTTATGGGTGATAATGTGTCCCTCTCCTCCACATTTGGGGCAAGTAGATGTCGACTGCATCGCCCCTAAGAAGGTCTGACGGACCTGCGTTATCACACCGCTTCCTTTACATTGAGGACACGTTTCGTAACCCGACCCATGCTCTGCGCCCGTGCCGTTGCACGCCGAACAGGGAACATATTTTTTTACCTTTATCTTTTTCTCGACACCTTTGGCGATTTCCTGTAAAGTAAGCTTTACACGGACCCGTAAGTCCGAACCCCTGTTCACCCGTTTTCCACCTCGGGAACTGCCCCCAAAGTCGCTAAAACCGCTGAAACTGCTGAAGCCGCCGCCAAAAATATCCCCAAAGTGGGAAAATATATCTTCCATAGACATACCTCCCGCTCCTCCGAAACCTGAAGCTCCGTTACCGCTCACTCCGGCGTGACCGAACTGGTCATAACGGGCCCTTTTATCGGGATTGCTCAATACTTCATACGCCTCGGCCGCCTCTTTGAATTTCTCCTCCGCCGCCTTGTCTCCGGGATTTTTATCGGGGTGATATTGTATGGCTTTTTTCCGATAAGCCTTTTTTATCTCATCGGCTGTAGCCGTCTTGGCGACTTCCAACACTTCATAATAATCTCGTTTCTCGCTCATAGGAGTTCCCTTCTTTTAATTTATTCTCCAACAACGACCTTGGCAAAGCGTATCACTTTGTCATTCAGCGTATAGCCCTTCTGTACACACTCTATCACCTTTCCTTTTTGTTCAGGAACCGAAGCAGGGAACATAGTTACCGCCTCATGATATTCCGTATCAAAATCAGCATCTTGTGTCGGAATTTCCTGGACACCGTGCCGATTGAGATAAGCCTTGAACTTACTGTATATCAACTCTATGCCATCCTTTACAGCCTCAACATCGGTACTCTCTCCTATCGCCTGCAGCCCCCGTTCGAAGTCATCTATGACAGGGAGGATATCTTTAAGACAGGTCTCGCCGCCGTTGAGTATCAGGTCAGCCTTCTCTTTGAGCGTTCTTTTCCTGAAATTTTCAAGATCGGCCCGAGCTAACAGATAATCTTTTTTCGCCTGTTCAAGCTGGGCCTTCAACTGCTCATTTTCTGCTGCCAATGTGTCAGTTGTCTCTTCCGAAGGGGTTTCATCCACAGAAGATTCCGTCACATTTTCAGCGGAAGTCTTCTCCTCTTCCACCTCTTTTTCGGACATTCCCTTTGCTTTCTCTTTCATTATTTGAAGCTTTTATCTTTTATTTTCAGTCATTTACATCTTCACATATTCCCATGAAGCGTCTTGTCGGAACAAACCGACATCTATTCTCCTGCAAAAATATTGCCAAACTCTTTTTTGTCACCTTTCTGCGTTCTATCCCCTAATAGGTACACTCCCCTGTCCACACCTGACAATGTGGGAAAAACTTCTCCACCTCTTCCGGGACAAGGCGGAACAGTCCATACAAGGCCGACCCCGACCCCGACAGGGAAGCGTAAATCGCTCCCAAATCATAAAGCTGCTGCTTTATGCGGGACAAAAGCGGATACTGAGCAAACACACTCCGCTCAAAATCGTTTCCCAGCATATCCCGCCACTCCTCGACAGGAGAAGAGAGAATCTCAGACAACGGCTTTTCAGGGCGGGATGGCGTAACAGACGAATAGGCTTCAGCCGTGGAGACCGACACCTGGGGCTTTATCAAGACCAACGAATAGCCCCGTAACGAGACCTCTACCGGCGACAGGCGGTCACCGATACCCTCCGCCAACATAGGGCGGTTATAGAGGAAAAAGGGACAATCGGCCCCCAAACATACCACAGAGGCGGCAAGTTCGTCATTTCGCACAGGGATGGAAAAGAGGTCCCGCAGAAGAAGCATCATAAATGTGGCATCCGACGACCCCCCTCCCAATCCGGCACCATATGGAATGACTTTGTGTAAATAGGCTTCGACACCAGGCAGGGGATGCATTTCGGACAAAAGATGATAGGCCCGAACGACCAGATTGTCTTCTACAGGGGCATCCACAGGCATCCCCGACAGGTGAAGGCGACAACCCGTTTCACTCTCCTGAGAAGGGACTACTTCAAGGGCATCCCTCCAACCGATGGGATAAAACACCGTAGCGATATCATGATAGCCGTCTGCACGTTGGGCAAGGATATTCAGACCAAGATTTATTTTAGCGTTGGGAAAAAGAATCATAAGAATTTCTATTCACAGACAAAAATACGAAATTCTTTCATATCCCCCGATTCGTTCCGACCTTATCAACAATCCGTCAGATTATTCTGGCAACCGTTTCTAATTTCCGATTCTATTTTGTAAGTTTGTACCCCTTACAACACAACTGTTTTTAGTAAACGACTATGGAAATCACCTCCGGCCGCAAAACGCCTACCCGAAAAAAGGCCCCCTCCATTTCACCGGTCATCGACATGGGGCGGCTGCAACCCCAGGCCCGTGAACTCGAAGAGGCGGTTCTCGGCGGGCTGATGCTTGAAAAAGACGCCTATTTCATTGTCAGCGACATCCTGAAACCAGAGTGTTTCTACGAATACAAACACCAACTCATCTATACGGCCATTGTAGACCTAGCCATGAAACAGGAGCCTATCGATATGCTCACCGTAGGCGAGCAGTTGCGGCGCAACGGCAAACTTGAAGAGGTCGGCGGAGAATATGCGATAGCCGAACTGACGGGGAAAGTCTCCTCAACGGCGAACATTTGAATTCCATGCCCGCATTATCGCCCAGAAATACCTGGCTCGGGAATTAATCCGTTTTTCGGGAGAAATACAGGCAAAGGCCTTTGAAGAGACATACGATGTCGATGACCTGATGCAGGAGGCGGAAGGGCAGCTTTTCAACATCTCGCAACAAAATGTGAAGAAGGACTTTACGCAGATAAACCCCGTCATCAAAGAGGCCTTACAGAACATCGAGGTCGCCTCCAACCGGAAAGATGGATTAAGCGGATTGAAATCCGGTTTTACCGACCTTGACAAAATAACGTCAGGTTGGCAAAATTCCGATTTGATTATCATCGCAGCCCGTCCCTCCATGGGGAAAACGGCGTTTGTCCTCTCCATGGCCAAAAATATGGCGGTCAACGACAATACCCCTGTAGCCATTTTCTCTCTGGAAATGTCAAATGTACAGCTCGTGAACCGGCTCATCATCAACGCCTGTGAGATAGCGGGAGAAAAAATCAAAAGCGGACATCTGGCCGACCACGAATGGGAACAGCTGAACGCAAAAATCAAGGACTTGTATGACGCCCCGATTTATATTGACGACACACCCAGCCTCTCCGTGTTCGAACTGCGTACAAAAGCCAGGAGATTGGTTCGGGAACATGGGGTGAAAATCATCATCATTGACTATCTGCAACTGATGAACGCCAGCGGCATGAATTTCGGTAGCCGTGAACAGGAGGTCAGCACCATATCCCGCTCCTTGAAAGGATTGGCCAAGGAATTGAACATTCCCATCATCGCCCTTTCGCAATTGAACCGTAGTGTGGAATTCCGTAGCGTACAAGAAGGGAAACGTCCGCAACTGGCCGATTTGCGGGAATCGGGGGCTATCGAACAGGATGCCGACATGGTATGCTTTATCCACCGCCCCGAATACTACAAGATTACAGAAGATGCCGAAGGACACTCCACCATCGGACTGGCGGAGATTATCGTCGCCAAACACCGTAACGGAGCGACAGGAGATATACGGTTGCGCTTCCGCAACGAATTGGCCCGTTTCCAAAACATGAAGGAAGACTCTACAATCATCTCCTCAAAAATCAATCGCAAACACGAGACAGACCAGTTCCGTCCCAGTGGGACCTCCTCTTTCGAACCCAACGCTGAATTTTTAGCGCAGAAAGATGAAAATATTCCTTTTTAACGGGAGACTGGGCCTATGTCTACAACGGTCGATGCGCAGATAAAAGAGATAAAATGCCGGTTCCGTCAGGCCATGAATGGGGTTATCTCCGCCAGTATGCGGGAGAAAGGGATATTGTATCCGGTAAACTTCGGCCTCACCCTTCCCTTGCTGAAAAAGATTGCCGACTCCTATCCCCGTGAAAGAAAATTAGCCGAACGGCTTTGGAAAGAGCCTGTGCGGGAATCAAAGATGTTGGCGACCTGGCTTTATCCTCCCCAAGAGATGGATAAGGAGACCGCATGCCGATGGGTGAAAGAGACCCCCTACCCCGAAATCGCCGACCTTTGTTGCATGAATCTCTTCCCCTATATTGCCCAGGCAAAGGAAGTGGCGACAACCTGCATCCGTCAGGAGAATGAGATAGCGAACTACACAGGATACCGGTTGTGGTATCGGCTCCTCTCACAAGGGCAACAGCCCTCTCCCGAAGAGAGGCAGGAACTGCTCACCTCATCCCTTGCCCTTATCGACAAAGAGGGGACGACGGTTCTGTGCGGAGTCGCTCTGGATGCCCTAATACGGTTAGCGGAAAAGTTTCCCTCAGAAAGGGCTGAAATCATCTCCTTTTTCTCGTCAGCAAAAAGAACGGAGACAAACCGTCCTTTTATAGAGAAGATTATCGAAGAGTGTCGTTTCCTGGACAAGGAGGAATAATATTCTCCCCCGACCATAAAAAACGGGACTCCGATATCCGGTTGCCACACAAAAGAGACCCTCTATCAATTTCTATTATAGAGGGTTCCGAAAGGAGAATACCGTTTGGTTCCGACACCGGCCAGCGTCCGAAACAATTCACAATTATTTTTCCGTTTTCTGTACGACATTTCATTTTTATTTCTATCTTTGTCAAGTTTGGCACAAAAAAATAGAGCCATAAATGGAAGGTAAAACGAAAGACATTGTCCGACAAAAATTGACTCAATATTTGGAGTCGAAGGGACTCCGAAAGACTCCGGAACGGTATGCCATATTAGACCAGATTTATACGACAAGTGAGCATTTCGATGTCGATTTGTTGTATGAGATGATGCAGACAAGCGAATTTCGTGTAAGTCGGGCTACCATTTACCATACAATCAATGTACTTGTGAATGCGGGATTGGTTCGTAAGCACCAATTCGGGAACCTCCCGGCCCAGTATGAGAAGGCCTACAACATGGTCAACCACCACCACCTCATCTGTACCCATTGCGGAAAGATACGGGAAGTAAAAGATCCTAAATTGCTCGAGATATTGACCCAAAAGAAATTTGCTCGGTTTACCACTTCCTACTACTCCCTTTATGTCTATGGCATCTGCTCATCCTGTGCCAGAATAGAACGGCAGGAATCTCGCAAGAACGAAAAAGAATCATAAAACCATATCATCACATACTCCAATCATGAAATCTGTAGATGTTTTATTAGGATTGCAATGGGGAGACGAAGGGAAAGGCAAAGTCGTTGACGTACTCACACCGAGATACGATGTCATCACCCGTTTTCAAGGAGGGCCCAATGCAGGTCATACGCTGGAATTCAACGGGGAGAAATATGTACTCCGCTCCATTCCGTCAGGCATCTTCCAAGGAGGGAAAATCAATATCATAGGAAACGGAGTTGTCCTCGACCCCATCTTGTTCCAACAAGAAGCCGAGGCATTGGCGACAAGCGGACACGACATCACCCACCAGCTTTATATCTCCAAGAAGGCGCACCTCATTCTTCCGACGCATCGTATCCTCGATGCGGCCTACGAAGCGGCCAAAGGCTCAGGAAAAATCGGTACGACAGGCAAAGGCATAGGTCCGACCTATACGGATAAAGTGAGCCGGAACGGATTGCGTGTCGGAGATTTGCTGCACAACTTCGAAGAGAAATACGCCAAGGCCAAAAAACGCCACGAGACCATCCTCAAATCCTTGAACTACCCCTACGATATAGCTGACCTTGAGGCCCAATGGTTCGCTTCGCTCGATTACCTGAAACGATTCAAGATTATTGACAGCGAATACGAAATAAACCGGCTGTTGCAGGAAGACCATCCCGTGTTGGCCGAGGGTGCGCAAGGGACCTTACTTGACGTGGATTTCGGCTCCTATCCTTTTGTCACTTCGTCGAACACCATCTGTGCGGGAGCCTGCACCGGATTAGGGGTTGCACCGAGACGCATCGGGAAAGTATACGGAATATTCAAAGCCTACTGTACCCGGGTAGGGAGCGGTCCTTTCCCGACGGAACTCTGTGACGAGACTGGAAAGAAAATCCGGGATATAGGTCATGAATACGGAGCGGTGACCGGTCGTGAACGCCGTTGCGGATGGATTGACCTTGTCGCCTTGAAATATGCCATCATGATTGACGGGGTGACCGACCTGATTATGATGAAGAGCGATGTATTGGATACGTTCAAGACCATCAAGGCATGTGTCGCTTACCGCATCAACGGGAAGGAGACGGAGATATTCCCCTTTGAAATCGATGCCAGGATTGAACCCGTATATGCCGAACTGCCGGGCTGGTTGTGCGATATGACGCACATACAGCAGGAGAGCGATTTCCCGAAAGAGTTCAAAGAGTACCTTACCTTCCTGGAGGGGAAATTGGGAGTCCGCATTAAAATCGTATCTGTAGGACCAGACCGGAAACAGACCATAGAACGGTATCTCTGAAAAGGCTGAATTTTCCTAACACAACAAGATCGCCCCATGTTACCCCCCTTGGCC
>JAJQIP010000083.1 GCA_021199145.1 Porphyromonadaceae bacterium
CTTCAAGAATGACAAAGTCATCAATCCATTCCGCTGCCGACCGCCCGCTTACCTGCTTGATGAGCATCGTCAGATATTTGGGGGTAATATGCAATAGCGAAGCATAATATCCCAGTGAACGCTCTTCACAATAGTGTTGTTGCAAATGAATCATAAAGTTGCGGAAATACTCATCTCCCCGATTTTTGACCGTTCCGACAGAAGCGGTTTCCTGCATTTGCTTGACCCGCTTGAGTACGGCGCATATTTTGTATAAAACTACACTTATATAACCATGTAGAATCTCTTTTTCATAGGCCTTTCCTGAGAGATTCCTGCTCTCCTCCTCAATCAGTCTGAAAATTTGCTGTAAATCAGCTGTCTCTTCAGGTAGGAGGGTTATGCAAGGATTTTCTAAGATATGGAGAAATTGAGGAACGAGATTTTGTATATCAATATGTATATCTTTCAGAAAATTTTCGTCGAATGCCAATATGTGAAGTATGCTGTCTTCAATCTCGTCAACTTTGACAATCGTATTGGCCATATTCAATATCAGCGTATTCTCTTGCAAAACATATCGCTTGAGGTTGGAGGTAAACAGCACTTTCCCTTTTTCACAGACTACAGCGGCTATGGCATTGATACGGCAGGGATAGTAGAATAGCGTCATTGGATTGTCTTTCTGAAGAGAATCCTGTTTATAAATATTATGGTTAGTGGCTATAAGACAACCGTCGTGAAAGGAACCCGTTTCCGGATTTTTTTCATAAAGTTCTTTTAAAGAAACCGTTACGATATCCGATTTTTGCATAGTGAAAATTTTTTAAGATAAGGAGGTTACCAGTATAGAGTAAAAGGAGGTTGTTATTTTTTAGAGGAAATCAAGACCAAACGTTTCTTTCAGTTGGTTAAGTTCAGGCTTCTTTTCTGCCAACGAGGCAAAGCGTTCACTGGCGCTGAATGCCTTTTGGCGTTCCCCCCGTTCCCGTTCCCGCACCTGCATCTCTATTCGGGTATTATGCAATTCCGAGCGGAGGAATGCCATCAAGTCAGCTTTTCGCTCAGAAAGTTTGTCCAGTTGTACCCGGTTGTCAACCACAACTTCGAAAGTGTTGGGATTGAGCAATTGGGGTGAACAGGAGTACATGGTCTGTACCAACACCGTTTCCGTCGGGATTTTTTTGGTAAAGCGTAACCAGGACATATGTAGCGCTTCAAGGGTAAACGGCTCGTTCTCCTCCATGGAATTTGTCTCCTCTGTAGCCGTTGGCGTATCAGGCCCTTCTATCTCTTGCTTTAAACTGATGTGAGGTATTTTACGGGTAGGGGCTTTGAGAGTGGCGGGTTCTGTCGGGGGAGAGGTGAGAATATGAGACCCTGTGGCAGTCGTGGCAGGATTTTTAACCGTTTCAGTTGTTGCTGGTTTTTCTGTCGGTACGGATGATATGGGTTGGGAAACTTCTTTATTTGTAGATGAGGTAGATGGGGAATTCGATGATTCTCCCTTTTGTGTATTTCCTTTCGGTTCCTGTGTTGTGGAGGGCGTTTTTGTCTTGGACGGGATTTCTGTCATCGGATGACAAAGGTCGCATATCTTTATAAGGGTCAGTTCAACCAACAGCCGCTTATTATTGCTGATACGGTAATCGAGGTCACAACGGTTACTCAATTCCATGGCCTTGTAGAGGAATGTCTTATCACACCGTTCAGCTTGTCGTGCATATTGCTCGGCCACGGTTGTCCCCACGTCCAACAGGGGAAGGGTCACAGGGTCTTGGCACATCATCAGGTTACGGAGATGGCTACTCAATCCATTGACAAAAAGTTGTCCGCTGAATCCTGCCCGTAATACGGCATCGAAGATGAGCAGTGCTCCCGGTACATCTCCCGTAAGCAAAGTGTCAACAAGTCGGAAATAGTAGTCGTAATCGAGGATGTTGAGGTTGTCAATAGTCGCTTGGTAGGTGATTTTCCCATTTGTTGAGGCGGCAATCTGGTCAAAGATGGAAAGGGCATCACGCATGCCCCCGTCCGCTTTGCGGGCAATAATATTCAAAGCCTCATCTTCTGCTTCCATCCCTTCTTGGGTGACAATCTGGCGCAGGTGTTCGGCAATATCTTCGACGCTAATACGCTGAAAGTCATATATCTGGCAACGGGACAAGATGGTGGGGAGCAACTTGTGCTTTTCCGTAGTGGCCAAAATGAAAATGGCGTGACGTGGCGGCTCTTCAAGGGTCTTCAGAAAGGCGTTGAACGCTGAGAGGGAGAGCATGTGCACCTCATCGATAATGAATACTTTGTAGTGACCGAGTTGTGGCGGTATGCGCACTTTTTCAATGAGGTCACGAATATCATCCACCGTATTGTTCGATGCGGCATCCAGTTCAATGATGTTATAGGAACGTTGTTCGTTAAAAGCCCGACAAGATTCGCATTCGTTGCAGGCTTCTCCTTCAGGGGTGGGGTGCTCACAATTGATGGTTTTGGCAAAGATACGGGCACATGTGGTTTTCCCTACCCCACGGGTTCCGCAAAAAAGGTAGGCATGGGCCAGCTTGTTTGTGACAATGGCGGCTTTAAGTGTCTGTACCAAGGCTTTCTGTCCGACAACCGAGAGAAATGTAGAGGGACGGTATTTTCGGGCGGAAACGATATAGTTATCCATAATAAACTATCCTTATCGGGGAATAACAAAGATAAGAATTTGATTCGAAAATTATGCTACCCTCGATTGAAAATCGGGTTCTATCAGGTGGCTGTTTTTCACGAAAATTATATTTCTTACTTACAATCTGCCTTCATCGGCATAGGAGTAGTAGGTGTTACCGGAAACAATCAGATGGTCAAGCAGTCGGATGTCGAGTTGGGTCGCCGCTGACTTTATCTTTTTGGTCAGTTGGTCATCTTCTGGGCTGGGCTTACAGTTCCCTGAGGGATGGTTGTGGAAGACCATCATTGCGGCTGCCTGTTGCAGCAGGACAGGCCGGAAGAGCCGTCGCATATCCACCGGAGTCGATGCGAGGCCACCTTCACTTATACGTTTGGTGTCCATAATGCCGTTGGCGGAGTTAAGCGTTACTATCCAAAATTCTTCTTGCGACAGGTCAGCCAGACGTTTGTATATCCAATCGTAGGCATCTTTGCTATTTTTAATGCGTTGTTTTTGGACCACCTCTTCACTTTTTCGCCGACGGCCTAATTCGAGAGCAGCGATAATGCTGATAGCTTTTGCTTCACCTATTCCATTAAATTCCATAAGTTCCTCAATGGATTTTTTGCTCAGGTCATTGAGGCTATTATTCGCCTCGTCCAGAATGCTTTGAGACAATTCTACGGCTGTTTCATCCTTATTGCCCGACCCGATGAGTATGGCTATCAATTCTGCAGTGGACAACGCCCGAACGCCTTTCTCCATGAGTTTCTCCCGAGGGCGGTCTTCAGGGTCCCAATCTGTAATGGGCATTTTCTCTTTTTTCTCCATAACCGATGAAAAAGTTTTTTCGAAGATACTCATTTTTTCTTGTCAACAAAACATTTCCTGTCATAATGAGAAGGGGCATATCCCTTTTGGAAAATCTGACCGTAAAAGACGGAAATAGGAAACATATGCGGAGATTTCGTTTTTTATCACGATATTTGCTCCATAAAAGCGGGATGTATGAGAAAACGCATTTTAGTTACGGGCGGTGCCGGATTTATCGGTTCCCACCTTTGTTACCGGCTTCTCCAAGAGGGGAATGAGGTCATTTGTCTTGACAATTTTTTTACCGGTAACAAGGAAAACATTGTTTCGTTAATGAAGAACCCCTATTTCGAGGTGGTCCGTCACGATATCTCCTTGCCCTATTTCGTTGAAGTAGATGAGATATACAACCTTGCTTGTCCGGCCTCTCCTATACATTACCAGTACGACCCGGTACAGACAATCAAGGCCTCTATTATGGGGTCTATCAATGTGTTGGGTATTGCCAAGCGTACGGGGGCGAAAGTGTTACAGGCCTCGACGAGTGAGGTTTATGGGGACCCGCAGGTGCACCCGCAGGTGGAAAGTTATTGGGGAAACGTCAATCCCATCGGCCTTCGGTCATGTTATGACGAGGGGAAACGTTGTGCCGAAACCCTTTTTATGGATTACTCCCGTCAGGAAGGGGTACGGGTGAAGATTATCCGTATCTTTAATACCTATGGCCCGAATATGCACCCGAAAGACGGTCGTGTGGTATCGAATTTTATTGTTCAGGCCTTACAAGGAAAAGAGATTACCATATACGGTAGTGGCCGGCAGACCCGTTCGTTCCAATATGTTACGGATCTCATAGAGGGGATGGTGCGTATGATGAACCGCACAGAGGATGATTTTACGGGACCTGTCAATATCGGCAATCCGGGTGAATTTACCATGCTTGAGTTGGCGGAGAAAATTTTACAGTTGACCGGTTCGAAATCGAAAATCGTTTTTATGCCGCTCCCCTCTGATGACCCTACCCAGCGTAAACCAGATATCTCTTTGGCGAAGGAGAAGCTTGATTGGCAACCGCTTGTTGCCCTTGAAGACGGTTTGCGTGAGACCATTGACTATTTCCGCCGTATTTTGTAAAAGCACTATTGGTCTGATAGTACAGACTTCCCCTATAAAAAGGAGCATTATTTCTTTTTGTAGTGTTTGGCCAGTTCCGCTTTTTGATCTACCTGCCGCCGTAAGATGATTTTTGTGGTAAACGCCTGGAGAAAGCCGATGCCATATCCGCTGAGTTGGGTGATACTAGCCCAAAGAGAAAGAAACGCCACGCCCAGGCTATGATTTTTGATTAACGATTCAAGGAAAAGGAGCGCGAAATAGATTCCTAAGGGGAGCAATGTCCAGGGGCAAAGAAAGGCTCCAAGAATCAGAATGAGCGAGCCTACAACGAAGCATGTCGGCAACAAATGGGTCAGTTTCAACGATTCCGGATGCAGCCGATACAAATCTACCCGTGCCATGCCGAACACGTAGACTTGCCGGTAAAACGAGCGGAAACTTACCCGGCGTTTGTGATAGACGTAGGCATCCCGGAAAAGGGCTAATGTAAATCCGGCATTGCGAATGCGTAAAGAGAGGTCAATGTCTTCACCGAACATATCGGCGAACCCTCCTACCAGCTGGTATACTTCTTTAGAAAAACCCATGTTGAAAGTCCGTGGGGTGAACTTTTCCAATGAACTTCTTCCGCCTCGTATACCCCCTGTGGTGAAGAAGGAGGTCATGGAGTAATTGATGGCCTTTTGCAAGGGTGAAAACGAAGCGTGTGCGGCATCGGGCCCTCCGTAACAGTCGACATAATGTTCGTTGAGCCGACGATATACCGTCTCGAAGTAAGTGGGAGGGATGATGCAGTCGGAGTCAAAAAAAACAAAATAGCGTCCTTTTGCCCGTTCCATACCATAGTTTCGAGTAAGGCTGCGGCCCGAATTTTCCTTGTAGAAATAGCGTATGGTCAAACGGTCGGCATAGGCTCGGGATATTTCGTCGCAACGGCGTGTGGACCCGTCTTCAACAAGCACCAGCTCAAAATCCTTGTACGTCTGTACAGCCAGGCTGTCCAACAATTCCTGCACTTCGTCGGGCCGGTTATATACCGGGATAATGATTGAAAAATAGGGCTCTATTTCTGTTGCCATAACCATAAGATTCACTGATACAAAGGTAATAGATGTTCACGGTTTGACAAAATATGTCCCTTCGGTTTTAGGTAAATGTTTGGGTTGTCATTTACGTATGTCGTAATGATTTTTCTCTTGGGGAAAGAAAAAATATTGGGAAAAAGGTTTGTTTATCAAGAAACAATGCTTTAATTTTGCCCACAATTTTTCGAAAGAAAACATTAAAAAGGCAGAAAATATGATAGTAGTACCTGTAAAAGAAGGCGAAAACATCGAGAAGGCTCTCAAAAAATTCAAAAGGAAATTTGAGAAGACAGGAATTATCAAGGAATTGCGTAAACGTCAAGCCTTTGAAAAGCCTTCTGTAACGTATCGCCAAAAGATTTTGCACGCCATTTATGTGCAAAAAATGCAGCAGGCTGAGGAATAATATTCCTTGTTATGGGATTGAGAAATCCCGAAATGCTGACAGAATAGCAAAACTGTTCTGTAATTATTCATATTTAATAGGGATGTGAATAATGTGGATAGACTCCTTTTTAAAATATAT
Organism: Porphyromonadaceae bacterium; assembly: GCA_021199145.1. Classification (GTDB taxonomy): domain Bacteria; phylum Bacteroidota; class Bacteroidia; order Bacteroidales; family UBA11471; genus Caccoplasma. The sequence continues at coordinate 6,176 of JAJQIP010000083.1, forward strand.
TCGGTATGAGAAGAATTATTCTTCCCATACCGTTTTGTCTTATAGAAGGGATTTGTTACAGTTCCAGGACTATTTGTCCGGTATAGAGGAGCCTGTATCGATTGAGGCGGCGCAACGTGACCAGGTGCGCAATTGGGTGGCTTTGCTGGTTGAAGGCGGTGATACTTCCCGTACGGTCGCTCGCAAGGTATCGGCTTTGCGTACATTTTATACCTATCTGATACGGCAAAAGGTAATCCGCACAACCCCTATGCGTGATGTAAGCGTACCCAAGATAGACAAGCCGTTGCCTGTGTTTGTCCGTCCGTCGGAGATGAATGCTCTTTTGGATGAGGAGGTGCCGGCCGACGATTTTGCCGCTTTGCGGGACAGGCTTATATTGCTTATGCTCTATATGACGGGAATGCGTCGGGCGGAGCTTATCTCTTTGCGGGATGTCGATGTAGATACCCGTTCCCTGCAGCTCAAAGTTACGGGAAAGCGGAATAAGCAGCGCATCATACCGTTCGGGGTAGAGTTGAGGGCGGCTATTGAGGAGTATCGGAGAGTACGTAAGGTGTCGGTAGAAAGTGTCTCACCCTATTTCTTGGTAAAAGATGACGGAGAGCCGCTCTATCCCATGTATGTCTACCGGTTGGTCACCCGAAAGCTTGGGGAGGTGACGACCTTGTCCCGAAAAAGTCCCCATGTCTTGCGCCATACCTTCGCTTCAGCCATGCTCAACAACGGTGCCGGTCTGAACAGTGTAAAGGAGTTGTTGGGACATCAATCGCTTGCTTCGACCCAAGTGTATACGCATATCACGTTTGAGGAATTAAAGCAGGATTACCAACACGCCCATCCCCGAGCGGAAAAGAAAAAATCCTGAGGCAATTATAAAAAGGGGGTTCATCTGTTTATTATTATGTCGGAGAAGTTGTTGTAAAAACCAGGAAAAATCGTTTGTGAAGTAAAAAAACGCCGAAATATTTTTGTGTAATAAAATTTTTCCATAAATTTGCACCCGCTTCTTTCCGAAAAAACTTCTCCGACAAGAAGATAGGTACAATGGTTATCTTGTCGTGGAGGAGGTTACGCTTTTTAGGGCAAGGA
>JAJQIP010000154.1 GCA_021199145.1 Porphyromonadaceae bacterium
GGATTGAACTGTTTTAACCAATGGACAAAATCGGGAGTTATCTCATCAAAGCCCAATTCCATGTCATTATCTATTTGGGGAGAGGTCTGCTCCAAAAGAATGTTTTCGGCTACATAGGCTTCGAAACGGTCGATAAACGAACCGATATTCTGCTCCTTCAAAGAGAGGCCGGCGGCATAGGTATGCCCACCGAAATTTTCCAGCAGGTCCCGGCACGATTCTACCGCCTTGTAGACATCGAACCCATGTACCGAACGGGCTGAACCGGTGACCAGACCGTTAGAAAAGGTCAGCACCACCGACGGACGGTAATACAACTCCGTCAGACGGGAGGCTACAATCCCGATGATGCCTTTATGCCACTCCGCATTATAGACAACTATCGACTTGCGGTCGGAAAAGTCAGGCTGCTTCCCCAACAATTGACTGGCCTCTTCGGTGACTTTCTTGTCCAACTCCTTGCGGTCTTCGTTATACCGGTTGATATCGTGACTCTTCTTCACGGCCGTAGAAACATCTTTCGAAATCAGCAACTCTACTGCCTCACGGCCCGACTGCATACGTCCAGACGCATTGATACGGGGACCTATCTTGAAAACAATATCACTGATGGAGACCTCTTTCCCCCGCAAGCCGCACACATTGAGAATACCCTGCAACCCAAGGCAGGGATTGGTGTTCAACCGTTTCAGCCCATGATAAGCCAAAATGCGGTTCTCTCCTGTAATGGGGACGATATCCGAAGCGATGCTCACGGCGACTAAATCGAGCAACGGGAAGAGATAACGGTCAATATTGATGCTGTTGTTCCGGGCGAAGCCCTCCATAAACTTGAACCCTACCCCGCACCCCGACAGGTGACTGTAGGGATAGGTATCATCACTCCGCTTGGCGTCGAGCACAGCCACCGCCTGCGGCAGCTGGTCGTCCGGCACATGGTGGTCGCAGATGATGAAGTCGACTCCCCGCTCTTTGGCATAGGCTACCTTCTCCACGGCCTTGATGCCGCAATCAAGCGCCACGATAAGCGTGAAGCCATTATCAGCGGCGTAATCGATTCCCTTGATGGAAATACCATATCCCTCGTCGTAACGGTCGGGAATATAGTAGTCGATATCGGAATAAAAATGGTTCAAAAATTTGTAGACCAACGCTACGGCTGTCGTGCCGTCCACATCATAATCACCGTAGATAAGGATTTTCTCTTTGCCACCGATGGCCCGGTTGAGCCGAGTGACAGCCTTATCCATATCTTTCAGCAAAAATGGGTCGTACAAATCGGATAATTGCGGTCGGAAAAATTTCTTAGCCTGTTCTTCTGTTGTTATCCCTCGCTGAACTAAAAGTCTGCATATAGAAGGGCTTATCGACAGGGTCTCTGCCAATTTCCTTTCTATACGTTTTTCTTCTTCGGTAAGGGATACGTAGTTCCATTTGCTTACCATTTATAGTGTTTTTTTATTTCTTCGAAAGCCAAGATGCGCCCTTTCACACGGCATTCTCTTCACAAGAGGCTTCCGGGGCCTCTCCCCGGAAGAAATCGCACAACAGGCACTGACCACATTTTTCGTGGTTGTAAAGATAACCATTTCTCCGCAAAAATCAGAGAAGATGCTCCTATAAAAAAATGAAAAAAAGATTACTCCTTTACAAGATGCACATCCATCTGCGGGAAGGGTATATGGATGCCTCTCTCTCTAAAAGTCTTATAAACAACACTGTTGAAATCGAAATAGACATCCCAATAATTTTCCGACAACGTCCAGGCCCGGACTATGATATTCACCGAACTCTCCCCCAAGGAGTGGAGGGCGATATAATAGGCCGGCTCCCGCAAAACTCGGGGGTCGGCATCCAACAGTTCCGTCAATACCTTCTTCGCCTCTTCGTAAGAGTCCCCGTAAGCGATGCCGAAGGTCCACTCCGCCCGCCGAGAACCGTTGCGGGAATAGTTGACAATGGTATTGTTCGACAGCGACCCGTTGGGAATGAATATGGTGCAGTTGTCGAGGGTAACCAACACGGTATTGAAAATCTGTATCTCCTTCACGGTGCCGCTTTGCCCTTGTGCCTGGATGAAATCACCCACCTTGTAGGGCTTGAATACGAGAATCATAAGTCCTCCTGCAAAATTTTGCAATGAACCGCTCAGAGCCATGCTGACAGCGACACCAGCCGAGGCGAACAAGGCGATGAACGAGGCCGTATTGATACCGAAAATGCCGACGACCAACACCACCAGAACCAACATCAGGGTGATATTAATGAAACTCCGCAGAAACGATTGTACCGATGGGTCAACCCGATGCCGTGCCAATGCATGCACGATAAAGCCGCTGAACTTCCTCAGCAGCCACCGCCCAAGGAAGAAGACGACTATGGCCCCGACGAGTTTCAAACCGAAAGAGAGGAGATTCGACAGAAGGGAAGAGAGGATTTCACTGCCCGACATGCCGGCATATTTTTCAATCATCATCCGGATAGGATCCGTCTGTATCGTATCGGAAGGGGCCGACGCAACATTGTTCACATCAATACTCAACAAGTCCATATCAATCTGATTTTAAAGGAATTTCATCAATATCTTCATACACTTGTCCATACCAGGAGAGGGTGCGGTAATAGTCATCTATCCGGGTATTTTCCGCCGCCCCCGGCACATAGACCGACAATCCGCTATAGTGTTTGATGGGAAAAGTCAGCCAACGGGTATATACCTGAGAGGGGTACTCCTCAGTGGCATCGGCATACAACACAGCTCGGCTCAGGCAGTCGGTGAAGGCGGCATAGGCCGACGAATCTGCCGCAACACTCTGCACAAAATCGTCCAAATCGAAGAAAAGGTTCTGATAACTCACTGCAGAACTCCTCTCCTGAGAATATTGCTGCAAGGAGGCTACCGACACCGAATCGACCGCTCCGGCCAATACAAGGTGCATCGCACGGGACAAAGCGTCAAGCTCCCGTGTATCTGTCAACGAAATCGTCCCGTACGGTTCGTCATACGAACGGTAAAAATCCATGTAGTCTTTGCACACCTCCACCAGGTTTTCGGGTATCGGACTGTCGCAGGAAAAGAGATGCGGCAACATCTCTTCATAGGGGAATCCGACCCCCATGATGGTAGCGGGTGAAGCGATATAGTAGCGGCAATCCTTGCGCCACTCGTAGGCGACCTCCACAGCTCCCATATAACAAGCGTCACACAAGATAAAGTCGAACAGTGAGTCAGGAAGAGCCGAAGCGACCTCATCAATATCCATCTCCTCGCCATCATCATCCCCGAAAGAACGGGTGACCACCTGATTGGTTTTGGGATACCAACCGTTGGCGTGCGACCAGAGTATCAACCCGTAACTATCAGCCGGATAAAGCTCCTCCATATCGGCGCAGACAGCCGACATTACTTCAACTGTGGCCGAGTTGTCGTTCTCATAGGTCTGAATGACGGTACGCTCGACCTCCCCGTCATGTAAAGAAAGTTGTTCCAGCGTAGGTTGCGCATTGTAACGGTCGATATAGAGCAGCAGATTCCCGTAATGAAGGGCCCCTTCCTCGACGGCCTTCTTCATGGCGGAAATATTCGTCTCAATATAAGAGGAGAGGGAGTTGCTGCCCAACATGTAGACCAAGACGGTACGATGACAGCTGTCGGCGGAAGTCGTACCGGGTTCTAAAGAGGAGTCCGTCTCGCTACACGAAGAGAGCAACCCTCCCGCAAAGAGAGACAACAGACCGACCCATCGCATTATGCGCATTTCCTGTAATTTTGACACAAAAATAAGCCAAAATTGCAGCCACTCCAAAGTTTGGATTATAAATCGGAATAAATTGTAGGCCGCCCGAAAATTTTATAGTAGCTTTACTCGTTGTATAAAATGGATTGGCATTTTACGGACGAATCAGATGAACCGGCGTTTTCTTCCTCTTTTTCTCTTGTTGACGGTGGCAACGACGCTACAGGCCCAGTCGTACACCGACTATATCGACTCCTCTTTTACCTATCTCGATGAGGGGAATCTTCTCAAGGCCGAAGAGACACTACTTGCCGCCCTGCGCCTGGAACCTGCAAACCCGGGAAATGTACTTCTGCTCTCCAATCTCGGAACTATTCAACGACGTATGGGAAAACTCTCCGAGGCCCTCGACTCATACAACAATGCCTTGACTCGGGCTCCCCAATCCCTCACCCTGCTCAACAACCGGGCGGCTCTCTGGGCCGAAATGGATAGTCTGCAACGGGCTCAGGAGGATTTCTCACAAATCCTTTTGTTGGACGGGAAAAACGAGGAGGCTCTCTACCGACGGGGTCTTATCTTCTTGGAAATGAACGACACCACGGCCGCCCGAAACGATTTCGACCGCCTGCTCTCCTTGAACCCTCAAAGCGCCGATGCCCGCATCGGTATGGCCGCCTTGATGAAGAACCGGGCACGCTACGACCAAGCCATCATTCTATACACCCAGGTCATCCGAGCCAATCCCCACCTGGCTTCCCTCTACCTCAACCGGGCTGAAGCCTACTACTACAATCGCCAATACAACCGGGCCTCCGACGATATCGAAATGGCCCGACAACTTACACCCGACGACCCATTGGTCTACATCATGCGGGGAAAAGTGAAACTGGCCCGCTTTGAGAAAGTCGAGGCCAAGGAAGATTTCGACAAGGCTGTTTCGTTGGGCTTTGATGCGGAAGAGATTTCCCAAATGACTGACCAATAAGGCTCCAAAAACAAAGGCCCTCTTTCCCAAGAGAGCCCTGTACAAGTAAAAAATGTAACCTATAGAATCTTTTGCTACAAAAATAGACAAAAAGATAGCGATTAGTCTGTTTTTCTATCTATTTTTTACAACAAAATGCATATTACTATCAAAATTCTATTAAAATAAGAATTATTATAGCACTTTATTTTAATATTCCCACCATTTACTTTCAATTTGATAGGAAAAGAATTGGTGAAGAAACAGATTGCTGGGGAAAGGAGTATCCACGAAAGGAAAATGTCAAAGTTTTCCCTCGGAAAAATCTCGTGACGGACAAAATTTACTATCTTTGTTGCATGGCTAAGGCCTGAACGAGCCCTATCCCGGCAACCGGTGAAAGCGAATGTGACATACGAAACAACAGCACGATGAAATCGGGACGACAACCCATTACGTTCGACCAGGTGATACGAATCCTCTTTACCATTGGGATTGTCATTGCGGTCTACTTTCTGATACGGCTCATCAAAGGGGCTTTGTTGCCTTTTCTGATTGCCTGGCTGTTGGCCTATCTGCTCAACCCAATGGTGAGGTTCATCCAATACCGTTGCCGGGTGAAAATCCGGATAGCGGCCATACTCCTCTCCCTCCTTCTCATCATTGGTTTTATCGTTCTCTGCATCTGGCTCATCACGCCGAGCATTGTTCAAGAAATTGACAGGATACGGACATTGATTCACGAATACCTCATCCACGACTATTCGTTCATCCCCTTCATCCCGGAGGGTTGGCATGTCTACCTGCAAGAGCACATCGACTTTGCCAAAATCGCAGAGGAGATGAACCCCGAAGACTGGCGTATGCTGATTGAAAAAACGGCGTCACAGATATGGATTTTCCTGACAGGTTCGGTCAACCAGATTATCAACATCATCAGCTGGTTTATTGTATTCATCTATCTGATATTCTTTCTGTTGGATTACGATAAAATCATCGTTGGCTTCAAGGCGCTCATTCCCAAACGCTACCGGACAAAGACCCTGGAGGTGATTCAGGATATAACGACAAGCATGAACCGCTACTTCCGGGGCCAGGCTTGTGTGGCCTTCATCGTAGGAATCCTATTCTGCATCGGGTTCTCCATTGTAGGGATTCCCCTGGCCATCTTCCTCGGACTCTTCATCGGACTGCTCAACATGGTACCCTATCTGCAGATAGCAGGATTCATACCGGCCCTGCTACTCTGCCTGTTGGGATCGACCGAACCGGGTCATACCTTCTGGGGACTAGTGGCTGGTTGTGCGGTTGTCTTCATTGTCGTACAAGCCATACAAGATATGGTTCTCGTACCACGCATTATGGGACGGGCAATGGGACTCAATCCCGCCATCATCCTCTTCTCCCTATCGGTGTGGGGAACATTGCTCGGACTCATCGGACTTATCATCGCTCTGCCACTGACCACTCTTTTGATTTCCTATTACGAACGCTACATCCTACGGGAAGAGAAGCAGGAAGAAGAGCCGTCCCAGAAAAAAGAGAAGCCGGAGGAACAAGAGCAGTGATACGGAGGAGAAAAAAGTCCCCCTAAAAATTTGGTCAAAATAGAAATAAGACATACCTTTGCCACGCATTTAGGAAAATGACCTATTTGTGGCCGATTCGCTAGCTCAGCTGGTAGAGCACAACACTTTTAATGTTGGGGTCCTGGGTTCGAACCCCAGGCGGATCACTTGCGGGGAAGTGCGACTGCTTCCCTTTTTTCGTTGGGTATCAGCTGTTTAGGCTATACCCGGACTTTGCTTAGAGGTGCGAAAATATGTTTTACGGCATATTTTCAGCGTGTTTTTGAGGGTCTTTTTCAGCCTTTTCTACCCCGAAGTGATACCACCCGTGTACCGGAGCCGGATCGAGTGTGATACCGGCGTCCTTTCCCCCCTTGTCCGGCCCTGCCCACTTCCGGCAATTTCCGGGACGGGACCCCGTGACAACCCCACCGGACACCCGCCACAACGGCCGGTATTCCGGAGCTATATAAGACATCAACACGCTAAAATATTATAAGCTATGAATATACAGAAACTTCCGGCCTTCCGGCTCCTGTTCGACCGGAAGCACACGGCGGGCGACATCCGTAAGGCACCCGTACAACTCGAGATAATGTACCACAGGCAGCGAAAATATATCGCCACAGGACTCCGCCTCTACTCCCATCAATGGAAAGATGGGCGGGTCGTGGAGACTCCCGGCTGCTACGCCCAAAACCAGATGCTCGCCGGCATCCTGCAACGGGCTGAAGAGACCACCCTGGCGCTTTTCCGCTCGGGGACCTTCTCCCTGGCCGCCCTGGTCTCCAGCCTGACTAAGGAGGAGGGGAAAAGGGATGAAGACCTCCCCGCCGCCATAGCCGCCGAGATAAAGGCCCGTACCGACATCCGGGAGAGCACCCGGAAAGCCCACCGCAAACTGCCGAAGTC
>JAJQIP010000184.1 GCA_021199145.1 Porphyromonadaceae bacterium
CGATTGCGTTGAAATATGCCAGTGAAGGGGCGAATATAGCCTTTACCGATTTGGTGATTGACGACAACGGTAAGGCTACTGAGTCGGAAATCAAGGCTTTTGGCGTGAAGGCAAAAGGGTATGCTTCGAATGCCGCCAATTTTGAGGAGACTGAAAAAGTGGTCAATCAAATAAAAGAAGATTTCGGCACGATAGATATTTTGGTGAATAATGCCGGCATTACCAAAGATGGGTTGGTTATGCGTATGAGTGAGGCCCAGTGGGATGCTGTCATAGCCGTAAATCTCAAATCCGCATTCAATTTTATTCATGCCTGTACGCCTATCATGATGCGGCAAAAGGGGGGCAGTATCATCAATATGGCATCGGTTGTCGGGGTACATGGAAATGCCGGACAAGCGAATTATTCGGCTTCGAAGGCCGGTATGATTGCTTTGGCCAAAACCGTTGCCCAGGAATTGGGTTCACGGGGTATCCGTGCGAATGCCATCGCTCCGGGGTTTATTATTACCGACATGACGGCAAAACTTCCTGAGGCGGTGCGTGAAGAGTGGTGTAAGAAGATACCTTTACGTCGTGGAGGAACACCTGCGGATATCGCTGATGTGGCGACTTTTTTGGCCTCTGATATGTCATCGTATGTATCGGGACAAGTCATACAAGTCGACGGTGGCATGAATATGTAACCCATTGAAATGACCATTCTCTATGAAGATAATCATTTGATTATCGTTAACAAGACCTGCTCGGAAATTGTCCAGGGGGACAAGACGGGCGATAGGGCACTGAGCGATACATTAAAACTCTGGTTGAAGGAGAAATACAACAAACCGGGCAATGTCTTTGTGGGGGTTCCTCATCGACTTGACCGGCCTGTGAGTGGGGTTGTTGTCTTTGCCAAAACGAGCAAGGCATTGGTGCGACTCAATGAGATGTTTCGTAGGGGAGAGGTACAAAAGTTGTATTGGGCTATCGTGCAGGCGTTTCCTGAAAAGGAACAGGAGGAATTGACACACTATCTGGTGCGTAATGAACGAATCAATAAGTCTGTGGCATGGGATACTCCGCATCCCGATTCCCAAAAAGCGGTATTGTCCTATCGGGTTATATGCCGAAGTGATAGATATACATTATTGGAAGTAAATCTCCAGACGGGGCGTCATCATCAAATACGCTGTCAACTGGCCAAAATAGGGATGCCTATAAAAGGTGATTTGAAATATGGAGCCAAACGTTCTAATCCCGATGGGGGTATATCGTTACATGCCCGTCAGGTGCGTTTCATACATCCTGTGTCGAAACAGCTTATCGACATTACGGCTCCTGTACCTGACGACCCTTTATGGAACTATTTTGAACGGACTCTTTCAGGCAAGGAACATCCTTGAGAAGAGTGCCAAAAACAGGATAGGCGATTTTGTCCGGGAGAGAGGAAAGAGAGTTGTCCAGGTGTGTGAAAGGGTGTGGAAAGCAAACCCTAAAATTTTTTAAAGGAAAAAAAGAATGTCTATTCACTTTTGGATAGACATTCTTTTGTGAATGAGGGATATGTATATATAATTATGGAATACGAGGCTCAATCGTAGGCTAAAAAAGCACAAAATTTGCCACTTTACGGGAAATTTTTGTACATTTGTAAACCGACTGTAGAATGAATAAGTAAATAAAAAATAGGTATAATATGAAGACAAATTATGAATTGCGCTATGCGGCACATCCTGAGGATGCAAAAAGCTATGATACAGCGCGTTTGCGTAGAGATTTCTTGATTCAGAATCTTTTTGTTGATAATGAGGTGAATATGGTCTACTCTATGTACGACCGTATTATAGTAGGAGGAGCCAAACCTGTAGGAGAGGTTCTTACCCTTGAAGCCATTGACCCTTTGAAGGCTCCCTATTTCCTTACACGTCGTGAGATAGGTATTTTCAATGTGGGGGCAGGTGCCGGTCGTGTGACTGTTGATGGAAAAGTGTTTGACTTGGCCTTTAAAGAGGCTCTTTATTTAGGATGTGGTGACCGTACGGTGACATTTGAGAGCGTCGACGCTGCCAAGCCCGCCAAATTCTATTTTAATTCTACTACGGCACATCGCAACTGTCCCGATAAGAAAGTGACAAAAGAGAATGCCGTTGTTGCGGAGTTGGGTTCGCTTGAAGGTTCCAACCATCGGAATATCAACAAAATGTTGGTGAGCCAGGTTCTCGATACCTGTCAATTGCAAATGGGAATGACGGAATTGAAGCCGGGGAGCATATGGAATACTATGCCGGCACATACCCACAGCCGTCGTATGGAAGCTTATTTCTATTTTGATATACCTGAAGATGATGTCATTTGTCACTTTATGGGAGAGCCGACGGAGACGCGGCACATATGGATGAAGGGAGATGAAGCCGTGTTATCGCCTGAGTGGTCGATTCATTCGGCTGCCGCCACACACAACTATACCTTTATATGGGGTATGGGCGGCGAAAATATCGACTATGGAGACCAGGATTTTTATAAGTATACAGATATGAGATAAAAAACTTAAAATTTAAAGATATGGTAAACTTTTCATTAGAAGGGAAATTAGCTCTTGTAACAGGAGCTTCCTACGGTATTGGTTTCGCAATTGCCAGCGGTTTTGCCAAAGCTGGGGCTACCATTGTTTTCAATGATATCAAACAGGAGTTGGTAGATAGAGGTTTGGCTGCATATCAAGAAGCCGGAATTAAAGCTCATGGATATGTTTGCGATGTTACGAACGAAGAGCAGGTCAATGCTTTCATTCGTCAAATAGAAAAAGAGTTGGGTACCATTGATATCTTGGTGAATAATGCCGGTATTATCAAACGTATTCCCATGGTTGAAATGTCAGCCGCCGAGTTCCGGCAGGTCATAGATGTTGACCTCAATGCCCCCTTCATTGTATCCAAGGCTGTTATTCCTGGCATGATAAAGAAAGGCCACGGTAAGATTATCAATATCTGTTCCATGATGAGCGAATTGGGCCGTGAAACGGTATCGGCTTATGCTGCCGCTAAAGGCGGATTGAAAATGTTGACCCGTAATATCGCTTCGGAATATGGGGAATTCAACATCCAATGTAATGGTATCGGCCCGGGCTATATAGCAACTCCTCAAACGGCTCCTCTGCGTGAGCGTCAAGCTGATGGTTCCCGCCATCCTTTCGATGCATTTATTGTAGCTAAAACTCCTGCTGCCCGTTGGGGTTCTCCTGAAGATCTGGTCGGTCCAGCCGTATTCTTGGCTTCTGAGGCTTCCGATTTCGTAAATGGTCATGTACTCTATGTCGATGGCGGTATTTTAGCTTATATCGGAAAACAACCTAAATAGAGATAAAGTCATGTTGAAAACGAAGAATATATTTATAGCTTTATTTGTGACGATGTTGGTCGCATCGTGTGCAAATAAGGACGTAAAGATAGTCGTCACAAATCCTATTGATTTGGACCGTCAGAATGAGATGGTCGAGGTGAATATGGATAATCTTGTCTCGGCTTTGCAACTGTCCGATTCCGAACAGTTTGTTGTCCTTGATGCTGCAGGCAAGCAACTTCCTTATCAGATTACTTACGACGGGAAGCTTATCTTCCCGGCTACAGTGGCTTCCAACGGCACATCGACCTATACGGTGAAGGCGGGTGTACCTGACGCTGTCGAAGTCGTTACATGTGGACGTCAATATCCGGAACGGATTGACGACATCGCTTGGGAAAATGACTGCAGCGCTTATCGTATGTATGGTCCGGCTTTGCAAGCTACCGGCGAACGCTCTTTCGGCTATGATGTATGGGTAAAATCGGTGAAAGGACTGGTTGTTGAAGCCCGTTATGCCGGAGAGTTGAATCCTGAGACGGTAGAGGAAATCAACAGACTGAAAGAGACGGATCCGGCTGCTGCGGATGAACTCTATCAATCAGTATCGTACCATGTCGATCATGGCAATGGCCTCGATTGCTATAGTGTCGGTCCGACATTGGGTTGCGGTGCGACAGCTTTGGTTGTTGACGGTCAAATCATTTATCCCTATTGTTACAAGACCTATGAGATTCTTGATAACGGCCCATTGCGTTTCACAGTGAAAGTTGTCTACAATCCCACACAGGTGGCTGATAATGAAGTGGTAGAAACCCGTATCATTTCGCTTGATGCAGGTTCGCACCTCAACAAGACGGTTGTTGTTTATGATAGTTTGTCGGAGGCCATTCCTGTGGTAGCCGGTGTGGTTTTACACGAACCTCTGGAAGAATGCCGTTATGAGGCCAATGCTGAAGAGGGTTATATTTTGTATGACGACCCGACCGACAATGTTGATAACAACAACGGTACGATTTATGTAGGCTGTGTATTCCCCGGCGATCTCGTTGAAGCCAAACCGGTGATGTATGATGAAGTGGAAAAGACTCAAGAGAGAAGCGGTGCTGACGGTCAGTTATTGGCTTATACCGATTATCAACCGGGCAGTTCACTCACCTACTATTGGGGTTCGGGTTGGAGCAAAGGTGGAATAGACAATCCTGAAATGTGGAGTGCCTATATTAAAAATGCCGCCGCAGCCAAACGTAATCCTTTACAAGTCGCTATCAAATAGTCTCTATAGAAAACTTGAAAAAATCCCCCGCAATGCTTTTTGCGGGGGATTTTTGTGTAAGCGGATATTTTGTGAGGAATAGGGCTTTTTAAACAATGCGTCTGTTTTAAGTCGAAAAATGCTTATCTTTGTAAGCAAATCAATCAATTCTCTAAAAAATGGCGAAGACTGTACAGAAAATGGGTAAGAATGCCATTCTGTTGATGCACTGTCCCGACCAATCGGGTATCGTGGCTGTTGTCACCGATTTTATCAATATCAACGGAGGGAATATTCTTTATCTCGATCAATACGTGGATAGGGAAAATCGCATTTTCTTTATGCGTGTGGAATGGGATTTAGACCAGTTTATCATACCGGAAGATAAAATAGAGCAGTATTTCCACTCTCTTTGCGCTAAAAAATACGACATGAATTTCAGCCTCTATTTCAGTGACAGGACGCCTCGCATGGCTATTTTCGTCTCAAAAATGTCACATTGCCTATATGATTTATTGGCGCATTATATGGCGGGAGAATGGGACGTGGAGATACCCCTTATTGTGAGTAACCATCCTGATATGGAGGTCGTTGCCAAACGATTCGGCATTGATTATAAATATTTCCCTATTACGCAGGAGAACAAGGCGGAGCAAGAGGCGGCCGAATTGCGCATACTGAAAGAGTATGACATAGAATTCATTGTCCTGGCCCGCTATATGCAGATTGTTTCCCCGGAGTTTATCCGTCAGTATCCGAATCGTATTATCAATATCCATCATTCGTTTCTACCTGCTTTTGTAGGGGCGAAACCCTATCACGCCGCTTTCGAAAGAGGGGTGAAACTTATCGGGGCGACAAGTCATTATGTGACGAGTGACCTTGATGCCGGCCCCATTATAGAACAGGATATTACACGTATTTCACACAAGGATCCGGTGAGCAGCCTTATTCGCAAAGGGCGTGATTTGGAGAAAATCGTCCTATCCCGGGCTGTGGAGAAACATATTGAGCGTAAAATACTGGTATATCAAAATAAGACGGTTGTATTTTGATTTCTCTCTATGCAGGTCGCTATAGTTAAATATAATGCCGGAAATATCTATTCGGTCGAATGTGCCTTGCGACGTGCCGGTGTTACACCCATACTTACCGACGACAAAGAGATTCTGATGTCGGCTGACAAGGTCATTTTCCCCGGAGTGGGTGAGGCGGCTACCACAATGGCTTATTTGCGGGAGCATAGTCTCGATTGCCTTATCCGAGATTTGAAACAACCTGTTTTAGGTATCTGCATCGGCATGCAGTTGATGTGCCGTCATTCTGAGGAGGGAAATGTGGATTGTTTGGGAATCTTCGATGTGGATGTCAGACGTTTTCGTCCGGAAACTCACGAACAGAAGGTCCCTCATATGGGTTGGAATACGTTGAACGAGGTTGACACACACATGTTCCCCGCAGAAGTCGAAGGGAAATATGTCTATTTTGTGCACAGTTACTATGTGCCCGTTTCTCCCTATACGACAGCGACGACAGATTATATCCATCCCTTCAGTGCCGCTTTGCGGCGAGATAATTTTTATGCTATCCAATTCCATATGGAGAAGAGCGGAGTGGTGGGAGAGTCCATATTACATCATTTTTTATCTCTGTGAGTCATGATAGAACTCATTCCGGCTATCGATATTATTGAAGGCAAATGTGTACGGCTTTCACAGGGAGATTATAACTGCAAAAAGATTTATAACGAAGATCCCCTTGAAGTCGCTAAAATGTTCGAAGGCAGTGGCTTGAAGCGTCTGCACATGGTTGATCTCGATGGGGCGAAAGCGCACCATATTGTCAATTATAAAATCCTCGACAGGGTGGCTTCACATACCGCTTTGACGATTGATTTCGGAGGCGGACTTAAAAGTGATGAAGATTTGAAAATAGCTTTTGATAGCGGGGCGAAAATGGTTACGGGGGGAAGCATTGCCGTGAAGAATCCCGATATTTTTGTCCGGTGGCTGGATCAATATGGAGAGGATTGCATTATACTCGGCGCTGATGTAAAAGAGAAAAAAATCGCTATTAATGGCTGGCTAGAGGATTCCGGTTGTGACCTGTTCACTTTCGTTTCCGATTATCAAAAAAAGGGAATCAAAAAGGTAATAACGACAGATATTGCTCGGGACGGTATGTTGCAAGGTCCGTCGGTCGAACTTTATCAAGAGATGCTACAGCGGTTGCCGGGTATATATCTTATTGCGAGTGGAGGCGTGAGTTGTACCGATGATATTGAATGTCTTAATAAGGCTGGAGTCCAAGGGGTCATATTTGGAAAAGCCTTTTTTGAGGGACGTATTACCTTGACCGATTTACAGCGGTTTACACGCTAATCTCTTCTCTTGTAGCTGGATAAATCTGAATATGATTTTCTTTCGTATTACAGGATGGTCGTGATTTCCGTATAGAGAGCCTCCCCAAAAGCACATCCTCTGACTTGGGGGGGGGGGAAAAATTTTTTGTGCGAAAAGGGTAAACTATTTTTGATTAATTTATAAAAAAAACAAAATTGAATTAATTTGGTAAGGTTACGAAATATTTAACTTATACA
>JAJQIP010000162.1:0-3288 GCA_021199145.1 Porphyromonadaceae bacterium
GAAGTCGCCTTGTCAAATCCGTATCCCCAATCGATTCCCATCAGTCCAATCATCGGGAGATATATACGGATACCGACCCCAGCCGACCGTTTGAGCTTGAAGGGGTTGATGTTCTTCACCTCAGTCCAGGCGTTCCCCGCTTCGGCAAAGGTCAAGGCGTAAATGACGGTCGACCCCTGCATGAGGACCGGGAAGTGCAACTCAGCACCCAACCGAGCATAGGCGTAACCCTCCTGCCCGTAAGGGGTCAAAGCACCGTTTTCGTACCCCCGCAAGGCGATGGTCTCCGTCGCATAGTTGTACGATGAACCCGTCATACCGTCACCACCGACATAGAAGGTCTCGAAGGGCGACTTCTTGTTCTTGTTGTAAGCCCCCAAGATTCCCAAATCGAACCGTCCCATCAGCACCAAGGTATAAATCTTGTCTTCCGAGAAGCCGATAGAGGCCAACGGCAGATAGAACTTGCTGTTGAACTTCCACTTGTGATACTCTATCCAGCGGTAGAGCTTCTGCTGGTCTTCGGCGTTGGAGAGGTCCAACTCATCGTAATTGATATGGTCGAACAGGGAGTAAGGCGGTGTAAGCTGTAAGGAGAGGGCGAACTCCGACCCCTTGGTCGTGTACAACGGGTTGTCAATAGAGCTTCGGGCCAGAGTCAACGCCAGCGTGATGGCGTGTGATGTACCGTTCTGCATCCGGAAGAGGTACTCCCAATTCTTGAGGAGGTAGAGTTGATACCCCAATTCAGCCGAGAAGGTAAAATAATCGTCCGGCCATGTCAACCGCTGCCCAATACCTACCGAAACACCGAACAGCTTGATGTACTTGTCGGGGTCGATGGCATACGAATAGTCCGTAGAACTCGAGGTATATCCGTAGTAATAGTCGTAATAGCTGTAATAGTTGTCGTTATAGAACGAGGTACTCAACGCCGTCGACTTACTGTAATAGAGGGAGAAGCTAAAGGAGTTGGGCCGTTTCCCGCCAAACCATGGCTGATAATATGACATACTGTACGACTGGTAATACCGTGCGTTGGTCTGTACGCTGAGGGTCAGGGTCTCCCCGTCGCCTTGCGGAATGATTCCCTTGTAAGTCTTCGGATTGAAGAGGTTGCGGATGGAGAAGTTGGTGAACTTCAAGCTCAACCGGCCGATGATACCGGTCTGCCCCCAACCGGCCGACAACTCAATCTGGTCGTTGGCCTTCGATTCGAGGACATAGGTGAGGTCAACCGTTCCGTTCTCATAGTCCGGCTCAGGACGGATATCCATCGTTTCGGGATTGAAATGGCCCATCTGCATGATTTCACGCATAGAACGCATCAGTTCCGAGCGGTTGAAAAGTTCCCCCGGCAAGGTACGCAACTCCCGCCGCACAACATGTTCGTACAACCGATCATTCCCCGTGATGGACACCTTGTTGATGGTGGCTTGCGGACCCTCCATGATGGAGAGTTCGAGGTCGATAGAGTCGTTCACGACATTGTTCTCGATGGGGTGCAGTTGGAAGAAAAGGTAGCCGTTGTCCATATAAATGTTCGACACGGCGTCATCGTCGCTCACAGTACGCTCGTTCAACAGTTTCTGGTTGTAGACATCTCCCGGTTTCATCCGCAACACTCGGTCGAGCTGGTCAGAGGAGTAGACCGTATTACCCACCCAGCTGATATTTCGGATATAGTAACGGTCGCCCTCTTCGAGGTTGATGTAAATATCGACCGTCTTTTCGTTGTGGGGCACCACGCTGTCCGACAGAATGACGGCATCCCGATATCCCTTCTCATTATACTTGTCGATAATCCGCTCCAGGTCGGCCGCATACTTCTCGGGAATATATTTCTTCGAGCGGAAGAGGGTGGCGAAATATTTGCGTTGGGCCGTCTTCTTCATCGTACGGTGCAACTTCCGGTCATGAAGTACCTCATTACCCGTGAAAGTGATTTTATGCACCTTCACCTTCGCCTTCTTGTCCACATTGATATCGACAATGACCTGATTCTCATGCGACAAGTCGTCTTTCTGGTAGACGACCACTTCAGCGTTCTTGAATCCCTTCTCGTCGTAATAGTGTTTGATGAGATATTTGGCCCGGTCTACAAGATTGGGGGTAATCTGATTCCCTTTGATGAGCCCTAACCGCTGTTCCAAATCTTCCCGCTCCGACTTCTTGATACCATTATAATTAATCTCCGATATACGGGGCCGCTGTTGTAGAGCGATATTCAGCCACACCTGGTCTCCAACGACTTTGGAAATAGAAATGGCCACATCGGAAAAAAGGCCCTGTTTCCAAAAACGTTTGATGGCATTGGTAATCTCCTCACCGGGAATCTCTATCTCGTCACCGACCGACAGGCCGGAATATCCGATGATGACAAAATCTTCATAGTTGTCGGTGGCCCCCGATACCGAAATGCCGGCAATCACATATTTGTGAGGTGCCGCCCCATAATCGATGACAGGGGTGAAGAGGGTATCGGCTGGTGCCTCCGTAGCCTCCTGCGCCCGCACAGGCAAAGGGAGCGACAAGCAGAGGAAGAGGGCCGTCAGCCCCAGGAGCTTTCCCGAAAACAGGGTACGGAGGTAATTTTTCATCATAACTGCTCGCTGATTTTTCCGAAGCGACGCTCCCTCGACTGATAGTCACAAATAATCTCGTACAAATGCTCCTCATCGAAATCGGGCCAATAGCGGGGAGAGAAATAAAGCTCCGAATAAGCGGCCTGCCACAGGAGAAAATTACTAATCCGGTACTCCCCTCCAGTACGGATGAGCAAATCGGGGTCGGGAATAGACGAAGTGGTGAGACAGGAAGAGATGAGCCGCTCATCAATATCGGCCGGCTGAAGCCTTCCCGCCGCCGTTTCGGCCGCCACCCGACGGGCCGCCTGCACCAACTCCCAACGGGAGGAGTAACTCAGCGCCAGAACTAAGGTCAGACCGCTGTTCTCCGCCGTGCGACGCATACAACGCTCCAACTGCTCCCGTACATCGATGGGCATCCGTTCCAAATCCCCGATAGCGGTAAGCCGCACATTGTTTTCCATCAATTCGGGGGTCTCCCGCTCAATAGCCATCACCATCAGCGACATCAGAGCGTTGATTTCCGAGACGGGACGGGACCAGTTCTCCGTCGAAAAGGTGTAGAGGGTCAGGTAGCGGATGCCCAACTTCCCGGCAGCACGGGTAATGGTACGTACCGTCTCTACCCCCTGCTGATGACCGAAAGAGCGATCTTTTCACCGTTCCTTGGCCCACCGGCCGGTCCCGTCCAGGATAATGG
>JAJQIP010000162.1:3298-19912 GCA_021199145.1 Porphyromonadaceae bacterium
CGATATGCCCCGGCAATCTCTCCTTGTCAATCTTATCTTTAAACGACATGCGTCACACTTTCTTTTTTTATTCCTCAACGGCTAGACGGGTTGCAATTAGCACATTTCCGTCCGAAATCATAGGTGATGGAAAACAGAGCCATCCCGTACCAATCGGTATTCTTCAAAGCCGAACCAGTTATCCCGTAAGGGTCCTTCAAGGCCTTACCGTCCAACTTGTCGCCCAACGTCTTGTGCATGGTGAATTCCAATCCCATGTTCCAACGCCGGGCTACTTTGTATTTCAATCCTACCCCCATGGGAATCTGCAGGGCAAAAGAGCCGTCTCCCTTTTGGGGTACCGCCGAAAAGCCGATTCCCGCTACAATGTAGGGGGAAATCCGGCGAGTATCTTTATAGCCGTCACCGATGCCGTAATGGAAGAAGTTGAACTCGGCCTCTGCAGCCGCTTCCAACACCCTACGGCTGAAGCGGTATTGGGCCTCTTCGGGTAGCACATTCTTCCACCCCTCGGTCGTACCCTTCATCCGAGCCAACGACAAGTCGTACTTCAGAGCCCAACGATAGTTGAGGTTCTGCCGGAAGACAAACCCATAAGCCCCTCCCGGACGACTGCCGATATCCCCGACATAAAACCCCAATCCGGCCATGGCCCCTATCTCATACCGAAACTCTTGTGCCGACAAAGCGACCGCTCCACCCAAGACAAAAGCTATCAGGAAAAAAATTTTTCTCATAACCCGACTTTGACAGGGAACTCCCCTATAGGGAAAAACGTCGCTGAAGTACAAAAAATTATCCTGTTTTCCCACTATTTTTATCTTTCCCTAAAAGGTAAACCGCAGAATCACCCCACGGCTCATCGCATTGAGGAAATTATTCTGGCTGTTATATCCACCGAAAACATAAATATAGGGTACCGGATCATCGCCACTGCGAGTGACACGGTAGAAATAGGGCATTTCAGAAGTCCAGGTGAAGAAAGAGGCAGTCGCCACCTCCGTCACGGACTCTTCGCTCACATAGGCCGAAGCGAAAGCCCGGGGGGTATATCCCGAACTCGATACATACAGAGGTTCTCCTTGAGCGGCATGCTCCCAATAGCCTCCGATGGTATTGGTATAATAAAGGTCATTGCGGATACCCGACGTATCCCTTCCTCCCAAGATGTAGTAATAGGGCTCCCGGGTATATAGGTCCGAAGCGGGGTCATAATCGTCCTGATAATAGGCGAAGAACAAGGCTCCCTCCCGAGGGGTCACCGAAGCGCCAGACCCCCCGACAAGCCCCACATCGGAGATGGACGCCCAACGACTTCCGTCATACGCCCAGATATAGGGACTGAAGGTATCGTCGGCACAACGGCCTCCGAAGAAGTAGATTTGAGAACTTCCGTAGGTAGTATCCTTCCGGGCTACCGTACCGCTATATCCCGAAACGGGGAATCTTTCGTCGATAACGCTGCTCGTAGCATAATCGCCCGCCTCGTAAGTAGCGTACAAATAACCCGTCGAATCGGCAACAATTCCTAACAGTTGCTCTTCCCATACCCCGATAAGAGCGGAGAAGGAGACATCCGAAAGGCTGTCCCACGAAAGACCGTCAAGCGAATAGCAGAGCGACTGATTACCTAAGGAATCGGGCGTTCCGCATAGGGCAAACAGGGTATCTTCAGCGGCGATAATCGAAGGAAGCGACAGGGTGTCGCCATACGGGGTGAACGAACGGACCGTCCACGATTCGGCCGGAGCGGCCGATATACCGACATTATAAGTCGTTCCGTCGGTGGTGAAGCAATAGGCCATTCCCCCGAAAGAGACCGTCTTCTGCTCGGTCGGAGAAGCGATATTTGTCGGCAGAGTGCCTTTTCCCACAGTCGTCCACATCAAGGAGTCCGATTGTACCTGATGTACCCGTACCTCGATACGGTAACTCTGTTCTGTCACCCCGTCGGCCGCTATCACTTTCATGGTCACGTTGTTGGTAAAATCGATAACAGTGGTATCGTTATCCTCATCGAGATAGTCAAAATCCTTCACCACACTGCCGTCACTCTTGTTCACAACGGTAATTTGGGCGCTAGAGGCGGAGGAAAAGGTGATTTCCGGCACTAAGGAAGTGATGTCCGTTCCGTAAGGGAACGAGTCGGGATTGAAAATCCGACCGTCGACCAGATCTATGGTAAAATAGCGATAGGCTAAATTAGTCAGCACCGTCACATCAGCCGACATGGCAAAAGTCCGTACCATCGTGTTGGCATCAGAGCCATAGACGAAATTGTACTCGTCGGAACAGGCGATTGTGCCGTATGCCAAGGCAAAAACGAATATCGGAAATAGCAATAATTTAGCCACTTTCATCTTCGGGAAGAATGATTTTTATTCAAAGTTGCAAAATTAAAAAGAATTCTGACTTTTTTCTTCTCTTCTTCTGATTATTATCATTAATTATAAGAAAAGGCACATCCTCCACCCGTTAAGTGCAGCATCTGTCAGCGTAAAGTATAATCGAATAATGTTCGTGAAGGGGGTAATCGCACCTTACCGAAAGGGCAGCAATGCGTGACTGCGCCACACATTGCTGCCCTAAAAAATATCCTTTTCCTCTCTCCCTGCCTCCGGCAGAGGTTTAAATCCTTTAATCGAGAATTGTTTTGCGTAGATAGTAGTCGAAACAAATAAAAAAACTATAAAAACAATTCATTCCTCCCGCCGAAACCTTTCAACTCTCCTTTCCCCGTATCGAATAGAAAAGAAAGGAAGAACATGAGGCAACCGAGGAGCCGCCACACCCCTTCCCAAATCGACAGGAGCCGTCTCGACACGAGCCTCATCCCACAAACCGGCATCGATGAACGACTGCAAGGTAGTCGGCCCCCCCTCGACCAACAAGTTGGTAATCCCCTCTTTGTAAAGAGCCGCCAGGAGTTGGGGCAAAACCGGTGAGGCAAAATCAAGCGTGGTGAACCGCACGTCACCCACAGCTTCGACCGGTCGGTCAGTGAAAACCTCGGTAGGAAGTCCATCGGTAAATAGATAACTCGAAGTAAGCCCCTCCCCGTGACGACTGAGGACCACCCGCAAAGGAGTACACCGACAAGGCCACTCCCGCACGGTCAACCGAGGATTGTCCCGTCGCACCGTCTCCCCGCCGACCAACACGGCATCGCACTCCGCCCGGAGACGCTGTACCCACAACGAAGTCAGCTTGTCGGAAAAGCGATAGGCCGGTGACTCCGGCGTAGGACGGCTGTCAACGAACCCGTCCCGACTCTGCGCCCACTTCAACAACACATAGGGGCGTTGCAATGTATGGGCCGTCATAAAAGCGATGTTCAAAACTCGGCACTCCTCGGCCAACACATCGGTCCGAACCTCTACACCCCCATCCCGCAACAAGGTGACACCCCGACCCGAAACCTGGGGAAAAGGGTCAAGGCACCCCACCACGACACGGGGTATCTTCTTCTCAAGAATCAATCGGCTGCACGGAGGTGTTTTCCCATAATGGGAACAGGGTTCGAGCGAAACATAAAGAGTCGAACGGGAAAGGAGTTCGGGCTGCCGCACCGAGGCGATGGCATTCACTTCGGCATGCCCCTGTCCGAACTGCCGGTGCCATCCCTCTCCGATGATTTTCCCGTCATACACGATGACCGCCCCCACCATAGGATTGGGAGAGACCCATCCCCGTCCGTAGGCCGCCAACTGCAGGCAACGGCGCATATACAAACAATCCTCCCGCTCTTTCTCTGTCATCCTATTTTTGTTATCTTTGCGAAATGCAAACGACTCTCCGCTACCTACAACAAGCGTTGGAAGGGATTTACCCACCCGGGGAAATCCGTGCCCTCACCCGACTGATAGCGGAAGAGGTCTGCAGCTTCTCCACTGTAGAGGCGATTCTGCACAAAGATACGGTTTTGGACGAAATTCACCGTAAAAAAATCTTTCTTATCGCAGAAAGGCTCCAGCGGCACGAACCGATACAATACATCCTGGGATTCGCCGAATTCGGCGGTATGCGTTTCCAGGTAAGCCCAGGGGTGCTGATTCCCCGTCCGGAAACGGAGGAACTGACCGACCTCATCGTCGAGGAAAACCGCTCCTGCCCCCCGACAAGGGCCATAGACATAGGTACGGGCAGCGGTTGCATCGCCATCACCCTAGCCCGGCAATTCCCTGACTGTCGCATAGAGGGGTGGGACATCTCTCCGGAGGCGCTGGAGATAGCTGAAGCCAACAACCGGACCGCCGGCACCACCATACGGTTCCACCGACGGGACATTCTACAACCCGACTTTACCGAAGAGGAAGAGGGGCGCTTCGACCTCATCGTCAGCAATCCCCCCTACATTGTTCCTTCGGAAAAGGCGGACATCGCCCCGAACGTTCTCGAATACGAACCGGCTGTCGCCCTCTTCGTCCCCGAAGAGAATCCCCTCCTCTTCTACCGCGCCATCGCAAAGGCGGGGAACCACCTGTTGCGGCCGGAAGGGAGACTCTATCTGGAAATCAATCCGCTCTTCGCCTCGGCACTTGAAGCGTTGCTCCACGAGGAGAACTATCGGGACATCTCCCTTCGGAATGACCTCTCCGGAAAAAAACGATTCGCCACGGCCACCCGACAACCCCTACTGTCATGAAAAAGAACCTTTCTCCCGAAGAGGCCCTTCACCGAGCAGCCGCCCTCTGCTCTACGGCCGAGAAGTGCCGGAGTGAAATAGCGGACAAACTGGCACAATGGGGTCTCTCCCCCTCCGAGGCTACATCTCTCCTCGAACAGTTAGAAGAGAAGGGCTATATCGACGAGGCCCGCTATTGCCGGAGCTTTGTCAACGACAAGATAAAATTCGACCGCTGGGGACGGCTGAAAATTGCGGCCGCCCTACGGCAGAAGAAAATCAGCGAGAACTCCATACAGGCGGCACTGGCCCAAATCGACGAAGAGGATTACCGTACCCTACTGCAAGAACTGCTTCACCGCAAGCGGCAGAGCCTCGGTGGGGAAGACAATCCGGAGATACGGGCCAAACTGATGCGCTTCGCCGCCTCTCGGGGCTTCGAAGGAAGAGAAATTGTCTCACAGATAGGTGGAAAGGAGGAGCGATATGAAGAATAATCCTCTGCTCGACCTCCTCTTCCCCAGGTTGTGTGTCCTCTGTGGCAGGCGGCTGCAGGAACACGAATCGTACCTCTGTCTCTCCTGCATGCAACATCTGCCCAAGACGAACATTCACCTGAAGGAGGAGAACCTTATGGAACAGCTTTTCCGGGGAAAGGCCGACATCGCCAGGACCTTCGCCTTCTTCTACACCTCGTCGCAGGACGAATACCGGAATATTCTCCACGAAATCAAATACCGAGGCGGCAAAGAGTGCGCCCGCTATCTGGGGGACCTTTATGCCCGAGACCTCTGCGAGAGCCACTCCCTCGACGATATGGATGTGCTCATCCCCGTTCCCCTGCATCCCTCCCGGAAGAGGCAAAGAGGATACAACCAAAGCGAATGGATTGCCAAAGGAATTGCCGACCGCACCGGACTCAAAATAGATACCCGTCATCTCATCCGCAGCAAAGCCACCCCATCGCAGACTCACCTCTCTATCTACGACCGCTGGCTCAACACGCAAATGATTTTCAAACTGCTGCCCGGACACGACTTTACCGGCAAACATCTGCTCCTCATCGACGATATCGTGACTACCGGAGCCACCTTGTTGGCCTGTGCCAAAACGCTGGAAGAGGCTCATCCACGGGCCATTTCGCTGCTGACCCTCTCCATTGCCCGCTAAAAGCGATACAAAATATTCCTTCGCTTTTCTATTCCCGTTCTTTTCACTACCTTTGTAGGATGAAAAGCCCTGTCTAATATCCACCAAAATTCGTAAGACTATGAAAACCTTAGAGCGTCAAATCGCTGAAAAACTACTGAAAATCAATGCTGTAAAACTACAGCCCGCCATACCGTTCACCTGGGCCTCCGGTTGGAAATCGCCCATCTACACCGATAACCGCAAAACGCTCTCCTATCCGGCCATCCGTACTTTTATCAAGATAGAGTTGTGCCGCCTCATTCTAGAGCATTTCGACAACATCGACGCCATTGCCGGCGTGGCCACGGGTGCCATTGCGCAAGGGGCCCTCATCGCCGAACAGTTAAGCCTCCCCTATGTCTATGTGCGTTCCGCACCCAAGGAGCACGGCCTGGAAAACCTCATCGAAGGGAACCTTATCCCCGGGCAGCGGGTAGTCGTGGTCGAAGACCTTATCTCCACGGGAGGGAGCAGTCTCAAAGCGGTGGAAGCTGTACGCAACGTCGGGTGCGAAGTCATCGGTATGGCTGCCATCTTCTCCTACGGCTTCCCCTTGGCCACCGACCGTTTCAAAGCGGCCAAAGTCGATGTCGTGACCCTTTGCAACTACGAAGCGGCGCTCGAAGTGGCGCTGGAAATCGGATATATCTCCGACACTGACCTCGAGACCCTGAAAGAGTGGCGCAAAGACCCCGCTTCGTGGAATGGTAAATAATCCCCTAACCTCTATTTTTATCCCATGACCTCTTTTGAAAGTTCCGTAAAAACCATTCCGGCATCCGTCGAACAAGTATTTCGCAAACTGTCGGACTTCTCCAATCTCGAACGGCTGCGGGATAAAATACCCGAAGACAAGGTGAAGAAATTCAGTTGCGATACCAACAACTGCAGCTTTTCCATCAACGGAATCGGGAATATCGCCATACGCATTGTGGAGAGGGAACCCAACAAAACCATCAAACTCGAAACGGTAGAGTCGCCCATTCCCTTCTACCTCTGGGTGCAACTGCTTCCCACTCCCGACGGGAATGCGGCTATGAAGATTACCCTCCGAGCCGAATTGAACCCCTTCATCAAGGGAATGATATCGCCCCAACTCCAAGAGGGGGTGAACAAACTGGCCGAAGTCATCTCCTTTATGTCATTTGACTAAAACTACACCTATGCCTCAGAAACTTTGGGAAAAAAACGTGAAGGTCAACGCCGATATCGATCGCTTCACGGTAGGACGGGATCGGGAACTGGACCTCTATCTGGCTCGATACGACATTCTCGGCTCGCTCGCCCACATCACCATGCTCGAAACGATAGGCCTCCTCACCCGCAAGGAACTCGACTGCCTCACGCAAGAGTTGCGTGAGCTCTATACAACGGTCGAACAGGGGAACTTCACCATCGAAGAGGGGGTGGAAGATGTGCACTCCCAAGTTGAACTGATGCTTACCCGTCGTCTCGGGAATGTCGGCAAAAAAATTCACAGCGGACGGAGCCGCAACGACCAGGTACTGGTCGATTTGAAACTCTTCATCCGTTCGGAACTCCAACAGATAGTGGAGCTGACCGATGCCCTGTTCGACACCCTCATCGCCCAAAGCGAGAAATACAAAGAGGCGTTGATGCCGGGTTATACCCACCTGCAGATTGCCATGCCCTCCTCGTTCGGACTCTGGTTCGGAGCCTATGCCGAAAGCTTGGTCGACGACCTCACTGTCGTACAGGCTGCCTATAAGGTTTGCAACCGCAACCCCTTAGGATCGGCTGCCGGATACGGCTCCTCCTTCCCGTTAAACCGGGGACTGACGACCCGACTGCTGGGCTTCGACTCGATGGATTACAACGTGGTCTATGCCCAAATGGGACGGGGAAAGACCGAACGCATCGTCGCTTCGGCCTTAGGCTCCATAGCGGCCACGCTGTCGAAGCTGGCCTTCGACGCTTGTCTTTTCAACTCCCAAAATTTCGGCTTTATCAAGCTACCCGATGCCTATACCACGGGGTCGAGCATCATGCCCCACAAGAAAAATCCCGATGTATTCGAACTGACCCGGGCCAAATGCAACAAGATACAAGCATTGCCTTACCAGATTACCCTCATCGCCAATAACCTGCCCTCAGGCTATTTCCGGGATTTGCAGATTATCAAGGAGGTTTTCCTCCCCATGTTCGATGAACTGAAGGATTGCCTGCGCATGGTCCGGCAGATGATGGGACAGATGGAGGTCAACACACAGATTCTCGATGACAAGCGGTACGACCCTATCTTCAGCGTCGAAGAGGTGAACCGTCTGGTCCTCGAAGGGGTCCCCTTCCGAGATGCTTACAAACAGGTGGGGCTACGAATTGAAAAGGGCGGCTTTATCCCTAACAAAAAGTTGAACCATACCCACGAAGGGAGTCTCGGGAATCTCTGCAACGATCGGATTTCCGCCTTGGAAAAGGAGTTGATTCAAAGCTTCGACTTCGCCAAGACCCAAACCGCTTTTGACCAACTGTTGGGCCGTAATAATCCCTTATGAAACGTCTCACTCCCCTCCTCTTGGCCTTGATTTTGACGGCCCTCTTTCCCGGTTGCGACAACTACGATGACGACCGCATCCCCGAACGGGCCGTACATATCGAAATTTACTCGGCCCAATGGAGCATCTACGGGGTCTATGCCTATACCGATTGGCGGGAATTCATCAAAAACAGTCTTCCCAAAGGCTTCTCGTGGAGTGCCAACTCCTACACGGGCTTTGGCGGGGTGTTGCTCGTCTGCGGACTCAACAACCAACTGTTGGCCTACGACCTGGCCTGCCCTGTGGAATGCAGCAGTTCCACCCGAATCGAAGTGGACGAAGAGAATTGCGTGGCGCTATGCAGCGTCTGCGGTTCGACCTACGACATCTTCAACGGCTACGGACAACCCGTTTCCGGACCCGCCCGGGAGAAAAAATACGGCCTCACCTCCTACACGGTGAACTACACTTCGACCGGTTACCTCATCTCCCGATGAATTTTTCGTTTTTTTCTGCGCTTTTCCGCTTTTTCTTAGCACTTTTCCGTTGAAATTTCCAGTTTTTTCCAGGTTTTCCTTGTTTTCTTCCACATAATTCTTCCTCTTTTACGCTGAAAATTCCGTTTCTCGCTGAGAATCAAGCACTCTTCCGATAACTGACAACCGCCCAAATGCCGAAGAAAGCGGCAAAGCTACCGAGCGCAAAGAAGGAGGGCAACAA
Organism: Porphyromonadaceae bacterium; assembly: GCA_021199145.1. Classification (GTDB taxonomy): domain Bacteria; phylum Bacteroidota; class Bacteroidia; order Bacteroidales; family UBA11471; genus Caccoplasma. Next base: position 12,332 of record JAJQIP010000162.1, read on the forward strand.
TTCAGCAAAGCCGCTTCCTTTCAGGTAGACCAACCGCATCACCTGCATGAAATAGCGCAACGGATTGAGATAAGTGATGGCCTGTGCCCAGCCCGGCATACTGGAGATAGGGGTGAAGAGACCACTCATGAGGATAAAAATCATGACGAAGAAAAACATGACAAACATGGCCTGTTGCATCGTATCGGAATAGTTGGAGATGACTAGCGCCATTCCAGAAACCACTAAGATATAGATAGTTGCAAAGAGATAAATAGTCAACAGGTTTCCCGTCGGATAGATGCCGTATATCAAGGCAGCCAAAAGCATACAGAGCGACATCACCACGAAACCGATAACCCAATAGGGAATTAACTTGGCCAGCACAAAAAGGAACTTCTTCACCGGAGTCACATTGATTTGCTCGATAGTACCGGCCTCCTTCTCCCCGACAATGTTCAACGCCGGCAGGAAACCAGCCAGCATGGTGAGCAACATCACCATCAGGGCCGGCACCATGAAGACCTTATAATCGAGATGCGGATTGAAGGCATAGTGCGGCACGACTGAAAAAGTCGGGAGATTTTCCCCGACAGTCGTCATCATTCCAGGGTATTCAGCCCGCAAATCAGCGGAATAGTCCGAGAGAATCGACGACAAATACGACGAACCCAATCCCCCTTTCATGCCATCCACGGCATTGGTCCGAATGGAGACACTCCCCACACCGCCATTGACCAACGTCTTCTCAAAGTCGGCCGGGATTTCGAGGATGATATCGGCGCTGCCCGCTTCGACACTCCGCATCGCCTGTGCATCATTTTCCGAGACATCCGTCAGCCGGAAATAGCCAGAGGCGACAACCTTCTGGACCATACGTTCGGAAACCGTACTATGGTCGTTGTCGATAAGGCTCAACTGCACGTTCTTGACCTCTTGGTTGGCCGCCCACGGCATGACCAGCATCATCATCAACGGCACACCGACAATCTGCCTCAGGAGGAAGGAGTTGCGGACAATTTGCTTAAACTCTTTTTCAATCAGATACTTCAACATGACAACCTCCTTATAACCGTATTTTGAACTTCTTGAGACTCACCACCAACAGCACGGCCGTCATCAGCAGCAAGACTCCCAACTCTTTCAAGGCAAACTCCATTCCCACCCCTTGAATCATGATTTTCCGGACCGCCTCAATATACCACCGAGCCGGCACAATCAATGAAATCCATTGCAGGGCAATCGGCATGCTCGCAATCGGGAAGATCAGTCCCGACAGTAGCATAGTAGGCATCATCAGCCCCATTCCCGAGGCCAGAATAGCCGCCATCTGTGTATCGATCAAGGTCGAGATGAGCAATCCCAACGACAAGGCAAGGAAGATGAAAACCAACGAGACAAACAACAACGACACCAGACTGCCGGCCACCGGTACATGCAGCACAAAGACCGCCAACAAAAGGATAGTCACCAAGTTGAGAATAGACAGCACAAAATAGGGAACGGCCTTGGCCAAAATAATGTAGATAGGTTTCATAGGAGAGGCCAGCAGCACCTCCATCGTCCCCGTCTCCTTCTCCCGCACAATGGCAATCGAAGTCATCATAGCGCAAATCAGCATCAAGATAAGGCCCATTACCCCAGGGACGAAGTTATAGGCACTCTCCGACTGCGGATTGTAAAGCATCTGGATTTCCGGAACAATTTGATACGGAAGTGACCCCTGTTCGGCCAACGAGGCCGCATAGTCCGCCAAGATATTCGAGGCATAGGCGGTAATGGTCGAAGCTTGGTTCGGTTCCGTCCCGTCGGTAATCAACTGCACGGAGGCCTCCCCTGTATGCAGCAGATTCTCAGCGAAATTCTCGCCGAATACTATTACTAGATTGATTTTGCCGTACTTGAAAATGGTATGGATAGACTCCACATCGTCCAACTCCTCGACCAACCGGAAGTAAGGACTCTCCCGGAAACTCTCCACAATTTGTTGGGTGGCCACATCCCGGGAGGGGTCAAAAACCGCCACCTGCACCTCTTTGACCTCGGTCGTAATGGCAAAGCCGAAAAGCAGAATCTGCACAATCGGCATTCCCAATAAAATCAGCATCGTCCGACGGTCGCGGAAGATGTGGTAAAACTCTTTCCGGATAAACGACAAAAACTGTTTCATCTCAATCTCCTTTCCGTTCCGCTTCCCGAGCCAACCGGCGGAACACCTCATCCATCGAAGCCACCCCGAAGGTACTCCGCAAATTCCGAGGAGTATCCAAAGCCTTGATTTTCCCGTCGACCATAATCGATACCCTATCGCAATACTCCGCCTCATCCATATAGTGGGTCGTGACGAAGATGGTAATGCCCCGTTCGGCCGCCTGGTAGATAAGTTCCCAGAATTGGCGGCGGGTAACCGGATCAACCCCTCCTGTCGGTTCGTCCAAAAAGACCACCTTCGGCTCGTGAAAAATCGAGACGGAGAAGGCCAACTTCTGTTTCCAACCCAAGGGAAGCGATTTCACCAGCGTATTCCGTTCGGCCGCAAAGCCCAATTCGTTCAAGATACGGTCAGTACCCTCCGCAATCGCTCGGCCGCTCATGCCGTAAATACCTCCGAAAAGGCGCAGGTTCTCCCACACCTTCAAATCTTCGTAGAGGGAGAATTTCTGACTCATATAGCCGATTTTCTTCTTCACCTCCTCCGATTGGGTGGCCACATTGAAACCAGCCACATACCCGACACCCGATGTGGGAATACTCAAGCCGCACAACATGCGCATGGCCGTCGTCTTACCCGCTCCGTTGGCTCCCAGGAAACCGAAAATCTCTCCTCGGCCTACAGAGAATGAAATATGATCCACCGCCGTAAAATCGCCGAACCGCTTGGTCAGCTCCTCCACCCGTATTGCCCGTTCAATTTCCATCGTCAGACTCCTTCGACAACAACATGAAACAATCCTCTACTGTGGGACGAATCTCCTCCACCCAAAGGTCGACATACCCTTTCGCCCGTAACTCATCGGCCAACTCGGCTGAATCGGGCTCCCCCCGGAAAGTGACATGACAGGAGGCCCCGAACGAGAAGGCCGAATCGACCTGTCGGCAAGCCCGCAAATCGCCCAAAAGAGAACGCATCCGAGAAGCACATACCGAAAAGAGAGGCTTCGGATAGGACTCAATAATCCGCTCCGGCGTATCGATGCGCAAAAACCGTCCTCCTTGAATCAAGGCAATGCGGTCGCAGAGCGAAGCCTCATCCATATAAGGTGTGGAAACCAGAATCGAAAGGCCCTGGCTTTTCAGGTGGACCAGCATCTCCCAAAATTCTTTCCGGGAGACAGGGTCAACCCCCGTCGTCGGTTCGTCGAGGAACAGCACGGTGGGTTTGTGTATTAAAGCACAACTGAGGGCCAATTTCTGTTTCATACCCCCCGACAACTTCCCCGCCTTCCGGTGCTTGAACGGTTCTATCTGCTTGTAGATATCGGCAATCAGGGAATAATTCTCCTCGATGGTCGTATGAAAGACCGTGGCGAAAAAGGTAAGGTTCTCCTCGACTGTCAAGTCCGGATAGAGAGAGAAGCGACCCGGCATATACCCTATCCCGTTCCGAATCCGCCAAAAATCCTTGACGACATCGAGTCCGGTAACCGTAGCGCTCCCCGCATCAGGCAACAGCAGGGTAGTCAAGATGCGGAAGAGCGTCGTCTTCCCGGCCCCGTCAGGACCGATAAGACCGAAAATCTCCCCCTTGTCCACCGTAAAAGAGATATCGTCCAAGGCCCGTACCTGCCCGTACGATTTGCTGATATGACTTGCCGTTACGCTGTACATTTTCTCTCTGTTAAATCACTGTCCGATTTTCATCTCACCATACATACCCCGTTTTATGTAACCGTCGTTTTCCACGGCAATCTTCACGGCATAGACCAGATTGGCCCTTTCATTCCGGGTCTGGATAGTCTTGGGGGTAAACTCCGCCTTGTCCGAAATCCAGCTCACCACACCGGCATACTCCCGCCGTCCCGAAGTTCCTTCGTCGGCAAATACCCTGACCGTCTGGCCTATCTTTATCTCGGTCAGTTGGTCGGCCGTGACATAGGCCCGCAAAAAGAGATGGACGATATCAGCCACTTTGAACAAAGGCCGCCCCTGCGTGGCCAACTCTCCCATCTCGGCATACTTCGACAATATGGTGCCGTCAATCGGACTGACAATGCCGTTTTTCACGATTTGGTCATTCAGTTGGTCAATTTGAGCCGACAGCCCCAACAACTCGCCGAGCGCTCCCTGATTGTTTTTCTCCAACGATTCAGTCTGAGCAGCCAACTCCTTTTCAAGCCGAGCAAGCAGAGCCTCCACATCGTCAAGCTGTTTCTGATTGGCGGCATTCGACCGGACCAACTTCCTGTAACGCACCCGCTCACTCTTTTGCGTGGCAATCTGTTGCTGCAACGAGGCAATCTGTTTCGAGACATCATACTGACGGCTCTCGGCCGAAATCTTGTTCGCCAACAGTTGCTCCCGTTTCAATGCCAACTGCACAGTATCGATATAGCCCAACAAGGCACCCGCTTCGACCGTTTGCCCTTCCTGGATGTTAAGCTCGACAATCTCACCCGTTCCCTGAGCCGAAACTACCACTTCTGTCGCCTCGAAGACACCCGAAGCATCATAATCCCCGTTCTTGTCCCGACAAGCTGTGAAAAGCAACGCCAGAACCATCAATCCTACGGAGAAAAATTTTATTCCTTTCGATTTCATATTCATTTTTATTCCTGGTTTGTCATAAATTTCATCTCATAAATCGCCAACAGCCACTCCACTTCGTGCACGATTTTATCTTGCACGGCCAGTTGCTCGGCATAGGTATCCCGCATAAAATAAGTTCCCGATAACGTACCGTTAGCCATCTTCACCGCCGAAGCCTCTTTCACCGATGTACGCAAGGCGATGATTTCATCATCGTAGCTCAATTGCTTGGCATAGGTGGCAATCTCGTTCTCCTTCTGCAGTCGGTCGATATCCAAGTCAAACAAGAAGGTTTCCCGTTGCAGCTCCACCGATTGGATATTCTCCCGCAACTGCCGTTTGCTGGTACGCCGTACATAAAAAGAGGTCAGGTTCCACGACAATTTAATGCCCGCCACATAGTAGAGGGAAAATTTGTTTTCGAGCATGTTCAGCCCCGGTTTTCCGTAGCCGCCTGTAAAATAGAGCCCTATTTTCGGCATCAAGTCCGACACCGACTCCTTGTCCTTTGTCTGCAGACTTCTTATTTGCGCATCATAGAGTGACAGTTCCGGCCGGCGTATTTCCGAGTTGTCCTCGAGATATTTGGCCGCCGGTTTTTCAAACACGGTCGATTCGTCAATCTCTCCGCCCGTCCAACGGCCCAACATCTCGATATAGGCCTTCCGGGTAGAGAGGAACTGCGCACGGCTCTGCTCGGCTTTCAACTGGTCGATACGTACCGCATCCAAATCGGCCTGGTTGCCGATACCGTTTTCCACATACGAAGCCACTTGCTGATAGCTCTGTTTCAACTCCTCCTGATAGATGGTATTCTGCCGTATTTGTGCATCGACCAACAAAATTCCGAAGTAGAGCTGGTTTATCCGTTCGTTTATCTGGTAGAGCGATACCTCCGTATTTCTCGTCTCGACATCAGACTGTACCCGAGCATCGGCTCGCCGAGCCCGTACCGCTCCGCCATCCCAAATGGGCTGGTTAATATCGACGGTCGCCCCATACTGGTCCTTGCTCAAGGTAGGAGTCTTCACCCCTTGAATGCCCAGTTGCGAGAGATTGAACGGCAACTTGGTCACATCCGATTGGTACGAGGCCTTCACCGAAAAAGAGACCTGTGGCACATACCCTTTGCCGGCATTCTGTAGGGTATACTCCTCACTCTTCTCAATCAAATCATATTGCCGGATGAGCGGATAGTTCTCCTGGGCCTTTTGATAACAGGTCTCAATCGTCATCTGCCCCATACAGGGGAGGCCTCCACCCAAGAGAAGAATTGAAATCCATACCTTCTTATTCATGTTTCCTTTATTTAATCAGATTCTTAGCAAGGAACAATCAACGACGGAGACGGGACAAGATTGTCTCGAGAATCTCCCCCTTCCGGACGGCCAATTGCTGCTCCATCTGCGCATCAGTCACCCTCAACATTTGCTGTATAATAGGTCTTAGAATGAAAGGGGTAACATCCAATGAAAGAATAGTTAAGATAAAGTCGATTGTCGTAATGGGTCGGGTATTTCCTTTATCCACCTCCCCCTGCAACATTTTGTCAATTTTACCGACAAAAAGAGAGGCTGCCTGTCTCACTTTTTTTAATATCAAAACAGAATGTTTTCCATTGGAAAGCACCTCTCCCAACAAGAACGGAATCAACAAGGAGTTTTTCTGGAGAAAGTCAAAATGAAACTCCACAATCTTCACTACCTTCTCTTCCAATGTTCCTCCCATAGCGTGGATATTCGTGAAATTCTCCAGGAGAAACTGCATCTTCTCTTCTAGAATACGTTCAAACAGATTCTCCTTTTTCCGGTAATAGTAGTGGATTAAGGCCTGGTTGCACCCGGCTCGCTCGGCAATCTGCATCGTGGAGGTTTTTTCAAACCCCTGCTCCAAAAAGAGGGCTTCGGCCGCTTCGAGAATGGCTTGTTCCCGGTTTTTCACCCGCTTTTCCGGTGCCGTTTTTCCTTTCCTTTCCATCTATCAATTATTTAATTCATTTATTTAATTGTAAAATTAAATTGAACAATTAAAACATCCAAATCTTTTTGCATTTTTTAAGAAAGAATTTTTCCTGACTATCCTTCCCTTTGAGAATTAACAAGGAAAATCCTCAACAATAGCAGCAAAAATTCCGAAGGATACCACCTCTTTTTTCAGGAATAACCACTATCTTTGCCTTTGGAGAAAAGCAATGGGGCCGACCTCTTGCAAGAGAGAACGCTCCAAGTACTCTTCCCCGTATAAAACGGTTTCCGCAAGGAGGCTCGAATGGTGGAATAGGTAGACACGAAGGACTTAAAATCCTTTGGCCATAGCGGCTGTGTGGGTTCGAGTCCCACTTCGAGTACAAGAGATGCCCTATGAGATTGCCCAAAGGGCATTTCTTTTTCAGAGAGAAGAACAATCCGAAGGAGAATCTCCCCTCTCTTTCCTTTATAAACCCCTATTGCCGTGAAAAAACTATTGTTCCTTTGTTGCATAGTCCTCTGGAGCCTGACAACCGGAGCGCAGGAGTTCATCCCCCTTTGGGAAACAGGCAAAATGCCCAACAGCCGAGGATTGGCTTTACCCGACAGCATTGCCAACGAACGCATCTACCAAGTAGGGACACCCGGTCTCTACCTCTTTGAAACTTCACAGGCCGAAAACAAGGGAGCGGCCGTCGTCATCATTCCAGGCGGAGGCTATGTACGGCTGGCCTATCAGGTAAGCGGCTTCCAACTGGCCAAATGGTTCAACACCCTCGGCATCACCGCCTTTGTGCTGCAACACCGTTTTCCCCAGGGGGGGGGGGGGGGGGGGGGGGGCGGGGGGGGGGGTGGGGCGGGGGGGGGGGCGGGGGGGGGGCGGGGGGGG
>JAJQIP010000162.1:19922-23728 GCA_021199145.1 Porphyromonadaceae bacterium
CTACAAGACCTGCAACGGGCTATCCGTTATCTGCGCACCCATGCCGCTGACTGGGGCGTTGACCCCACAAAAATCGGAGTGATGGGTTCTTCAGCGGGCGCACATTTGGCTGCTTGTAGCGCCACTATCACCGACGATTGGAGTGCTGTAGGCGATACCCTCGACAATGTCTCCTTCCGTCCCGACTTTGCTATTCTTGTCTCTCCCGTGGTATCGATGGACAGCATCGCCCACAAAGGAAGCCGAGAGAATCTGTTGGGACAATACGACACTCCCGAAATGCGGGAAAAATTCTCCTGCGACAGACAGGTAACCCCCGCCACTCCACCCATGTTCATCGTCCATGCCATGGACGATCCGGCCGTATCGTGCCTCAATAGCCTACGCCTCTTCGAGGCCCTGAAGCGAAACGACATCAAAGGTTCCTCCCTCCATATCTTTCCCTCCGGCGGACACAACATTGCCTTGCGCAACAACCCGGGTTCCACCAACGGTTGGACACAGATTGCCGAAGTGTGGCTGATAGAGAACGGCATCTCTCCCGAAAATTCCCTTTAACCCCTATCATTGATATTTCCTTAAAACCATGAAAAAGCACCTTCTTCTCCTCATTGTCGTCAGCTTTACGTTGACCGTCCAAGCGCAATTTCCCTGGTCGAAACCACACAGCCAGGTATTGACCGATAGCCTCTATAGTAACATATTACAAGCCGAGAGAACCTTCAATATCTTCTTGCCCAAAAGTTACGAGGTCGACACTACCCGTCAGTACCCTATCCTCTATCTCCTGCATGGTATGCTGGATACCAACCGAGGGTGGACGGAGCGAGGACATGTGAAGGATGTTATGGATTTGCTGGTCGCCTCCGGTGAGGCCTGTGAGATGATTATCGTCACCCCCAATGCAGGCGGAAACATTTATGCCGGCGAATGGAACGGCTACTTCAATATGCCCGGATGGGCCTATGAGGATTTCTTCTACCAAGAGTTCGTTCCCTATATCGAGACCACCTATCGGGTACAGGCCGATAAGCAGCATCGAGCCATTGCGGGGTTGTCGATGGGAGGCGGTGGTACGACCAGCTATGCCCAGCGGCACTCCGACATGTTTTGTGCGGCCTACGCCATGAGTGCGCTCATGAGTATGTCCGAGAAGGACCTCTCGTCGGTAGAGGACCCCGACGACAAGTCTTCCCTCCTATTCCGCTCGGTCGTAGAGCACGACTGTGTAAAGTATGTCAAGGAGGCCGATGACACACAGAAGGAGGAACTCCGCTCGGTCGCCTGGTTTGTCGATTGTGGGGACGATGATTTCCTGCTCAATCGCAATGTCGAGTTTGTCCAGGCCATGCATAAAGCAGGGATTCCCTGTCAATTCCGGGTGCGGGACGGTGGACACGTCTGGGAATATTGGCATTCCGCCCTCTATACCTGTCTGCCCTTCGTTAGTCGCTGTTTCGGGAAATAATGCCTGCTGAACGCCACACATCTGTCAAAACATATTTGATACGCTACCATATAACGAGGCTATATTAGCTTCAAGCGTTTTGACACAACCATACTATGCGTTTCCTTTTGCCTTGTTGTGCACCTTGCACAACATTTGGCAATTCTCTTCAGAAGTAGAACCACCCTTGCTCCACGCCGTAACATGGTCGGCCTCCATCTCATTCAACTTCCAAATCTTTGTCTTGTTAATACCGCCCGATGCAGCGCATAGCGGACAATTACTAATTTCTTCGTGTTTCGCCTCTTCTGTCTGTTTAGTATAAACTTTTTCTTTCGTTCTTTTGTCGAACACACGTATATTTAGCAATTTTGTCTCTTTCTCCCCACCCAAAATATATTCAAATATACCTTTGCGGTCATTGACGCAATCGTCGACATACAGCTCATCGATACTTTTCTTTACCTGTTCCTTATTGTAAGGTGTATCGTGATACTGCTCATAAAGCACACCCCATTTCAGCCCTTGCATTTCCAGTTTCACATCGATGAAAACACTGTCAATCCAGTCAATTACGCTGTTGAAGTAGGCCTGTAATTCTTTAATGTCTGTATCGTTGCGGTGCCGACTCATATAATCGCTGATATTGCCTTTGCTCACCCAATCAAGCGCACGTTCCAAATAGTCCTGTCGCTTTGCGTCTCCTTTGATGTAACACCTCCATTTTTGCATGTTCGGTTGATTTGAGTTACTAAACACCTTTTTCGCTGCCGTTACAAACGGTCCGGAATAGATGGCATTATAGAGTTCCTGCTGTTTAAGTGGAACGCCAGCAATATTGATTATTTCAAACCATCGTTTTATTTCCGTCTCTGTTCCTTCACACTCGTACACCAACAAGTGTGTGTTGAGAATCAATTCCTGTTCCTCCTTATTCAGCCCTTCGAAGTTATACTCCCGGCCTTCCTCATCGGTGATGGCGAACTTCTGCGTCACGAACCGTCCGAGCGATGTGATGCGTTGCTGTCCGTCAAGTACTTCAAAGGAACCGTCGGAATTTTTCACAAAGTAGAGAATTCCCAACGGATATCCCTTCAATACACTTTGAATAACCGCTGCCTCTTTTCCCATATCCTTGTAGATATAGTTTCGTTGATATTCGGGTTGGATGGTGAGTTGTCCGCCCATGCCGAACAATCCTCTCCCTTCCAATTCATTATATACAAAACCGTCGCAAATGTCCCGCACGGTGATGTCAGTTCGTAGTGTCGTTTTCATAAATTAATTGATTTTGCGGATTAGTATTCTTGCATAACACTCCTTGCCATTTATAGTAAATCGGTGACCATAAAATGGATTGTCATCTACATATCTATCAAGTCCTATTATTTCAAACTGCTCGGGACAATATTTATCAAGAAAGGTAATAGGCACACCCATTACATCTTCATAGTCTTTAGGTATGGCATCGGTGTAAGGAATATCAATGGCATCGTAGTTATCGTATTGTCTATATCCGTTCCCACGTACTTCTTTGTGACAACTGTATTTGAGATTATCTTTCAGGGTCATCAGTTGGAGACGCTCATGGCGACGACCATGCTCTAAATTGGTAAACCAACAAATATTACCCATACTCCGCCATTTTTGGCCCTTGGCATCTACCCAAAACCGTGTTGCACGTTCTTCATAGTCATCTGGTACAGTAAAACTCATGTCTCCCGATTTTACCCCCAACCATAGTTTATTATCTTTGATGAGAGAAAATATTTCCTTATAAGTGATAGCGTTTTGATTGCCGATAATCAGAAACTTCTTTTTCCCTTCGAATATCCATGAAACAAATTCCCGGAAAAGGGAGAAGGGAGGATTAGTCACAATAATATCTGCCTCATCACGTAAGGTCGTAACCTCCTCCGAGCGAAAGTCCCCTGTTTCCTCCAGATAATGCCATTCGAGATTGTTTATGTCGATACGTTGACGACTATGCGTTTCACGGTCAAGGATGAACACTTTGCCATGTGTACGACTTTTTTCAGGATTATAATTAGGGCTATTTTTCTCAAATTCAGTTGGGACCCAATTAAAACTAACATTTTTCGATGCATGGGCGTAACTTGTACTAATCAACTTTTTCAAGCCGAAATAGTTAAAATTATCCATAAAAAAACGAGTGAATTTGCTCCAATCGGGATCGTCACACGGCAACAACACTGTCTTGTCCCGGAAAGTATCGCTATCATACTCCAAATAGGCATTCACCTCTTGTTGGATGTCATTGTATTGAGTATAGAACTCGTCTTGTTTCGCCTTTTTTGCTCCACTGAGAGTTTTGTTTCCTGCCATATCATATATCATT
>JAJQIP010000188.1 GCA_021199145.1 Porphyromonadaceae bacterium
AGATATTTCTGTGTGGCATCGGTCATTTCGGCCATGCGGGAAATCTGCTCGGCCGCCGCCGAAAGTTTCTGTATGCTGTTCGAGAGGTTTTTGGTATCCTCTTCGCTTACATCGATATTTGAGGGAATACCGGCGATTCTTCGGGCCTCTGCACCGGTTACCGTACCGGTTGTCACGCCTTCACCTGTACCACTACCATTACCGCTGCCACCGCCGAGGATGACCGTACCTCCGACCGTCACCCCTCCGCCTCCATTGAATTCAGGACGGTCTTCAGGATTTTTCGAGTCGAACACGGGAAAGACCTCTTCCCAGTGATACTCTCTGGAAGGGCGGTCAAAGGCCGTGAGGATAAACATGAGCACCTCTACGCCCATACCGATAGACAACATGACATTGCCGCCCGGCAGGTGCAGGATTTTGAAAAGGGCGCCCCAAATGACGATGGCCGCACCGATACTGTATGCAAAATTGAAAAATCTTTTTCCCGAATCCCCGGAAAGAAATTTCTCGATGCTGTTTTTGTAATTCTTATATTTTCCCATGATGGCGAACTGTTTGGCGTTAGTTTTTACGGCCCTTGGTAAATCCCACCTGTGTACGGACACACCGGAAGCCGATATAGGAGCGTTGCTCGTTCTGGTATTCCCACATGCGTATGTCGGAGCGGACGAAATTGGAAACATCCTTCCAGGAACCGCCCCGGACGATTTTACGTTTCATCCGGTAGGGGTCTTCTTTGGCCGCATTGTACCGGTAGTCGGGGTTCATATCGCTGGTGAACTGGTCAACCGCTTCGGTGTAGGCAGTCGAGGTCCATTCCGAGACGTTCCCGGCCATGTCGTAGAGACCGAACTCGTTGGGCGGATAGATGGCCACCCGAGAGGTAATCAGGTTACCGTCCTGGAGGTAGTTCCCCTTCATGGGTTTGAAGTTGGCATAGAAACAACCTTTGTCGGCCATTCCCTCATCTTTCCACGGGTAGCTGTTCTCGTTTTTCCCCGCACGGGCGGCGTATTCCCATTCCGCCTCCGTCGGTAACCGGTAGGGTTCCACAATACGGTCGACCGTCATGGACGCACTCAACAGATTGGTGCGCCATACGCAGAAGGCGTTCGCCTGTTCCCAGGAGACACCTACAACAGGGTAGTCGTTGTAGCCTGGATGGGAGAAATACATGCGCATATAAGGCTCGTTGTAGGCGTTGTTGAAATCGTTAATCCAGACAGTCGTGTCGGGGTAGATATTGACAATGTAGGTATTGAGGAAGTCAAAATCGTTCTGGCGGGGACGTATGATAGTCTGGGTGACGATTTGTCCGTCGTCGTTGATGAAAGCGGTATCTTTCGAGATGAGAATCTCCTCGTTGCCGGGCGTGATGTCGGTATTCAAAATACGCCGAGAGGGGTCCATACGGTTCTTCCGTTTGGCCGCTTCGGTATAGTCGTATACATCGTATCGGTAGTTCAGTTGGGTATAGTCGAGCCCCTTCTTCCCGGTGATGGGGTCGATGCGGTAGAGGCTCTCTATGGCTCGGGCTTCATCCTCGTTCGGATTGCGCCAAGGAATGGATTTTGACCAGTTGAGGTGCGGTGTCACGGGGTTTCCATGGCGGTCCTCCTCTATCTTGAACGCCTCGTTTCCTCCATAGGCCGGATCGGCCAGCCGTTCACGGATAATCGAGTCACGTACCCAAAAGACGAACTGTTTGTATTCGGAATTGGTAATCTCCGTATCGTCCATCCAGAAAGCATCGACAGAGATAGAACGAGCATTGGAGGTCGTCCCCCAAAGGCTGTCGCCCTCGGCGTGGCCCATTTCAAAAGAGCCTCTTTTTATCAGTACCATGCCGTAAGGAGAGGGCTCGCCCCAAGCCGTACCACCAACTCCGACGAGTTCTCCCCCGTTGGAGCCTCCCGATGAGGCGCAACCGCTCACAAGGGCGGCCAAGCCGAGGAAAGTGATGTATCGCTTCATATACATGATTATAATATCCTTATGCTTTTATGTTTGTTTTTCTTCCCTTTTTCCATATTGAGTTTTATGCTGTATCCTGCAAATATCTCGTGACTACCGCTCGACACCTTTTGTATCGCCGAGGTGGAGTAGTCGTAGGAGTACCCCAGCATAAAACCCTTAAACTGGCAACCTGCCATGAAGATGACGGCCTCTTTCCAGCGGTAAGCCAAGCCTCCCCAAAGGAATTTGTTATACATCAGCCTGAGGGTCACTTCGGCCTGCGTCATTTGAAAGGTCGTCTTCAGCAACATGGAGGGTTGCAATTCATATAACGCATTTCTCAGGGGAATATTGCCTCCTGCCATAAAATAATACGCCCGGGTAATGGATCCTTCGTAATTTTCGTCAAAAGAGATAGTCGGTTGGGTGAGGTGGGTGGAGGAGAGACCTGCATAAAAATACTTGTGGGTGTAAAATATGCCAAAGCCCACATCAAAAGCCATTCCCTGCAGTTCGGTCGTCGGTATGGCTTCGTCGTTCTGGTCGTGATAATCGCTTTCGGGAATGTAGACTTCGGTACCATCGAAAGATTGGCTGACCAGTCCGAGTTGCAATCCGAGACTCAACTGTCCGCCCCATAGCTTTACTTTATAGGCGTATTGTAAACCGAACATTGTCGTGTTGAAAAGCCCGTATTTGTCGGTGGAGAGAATTACGCCCACTCCGTGGTTGGCTTTCAGAAAGCGAACTGGCATATCGACCATTCCGAAAAAGGTCTTTGGCGCTCCCGGCATACCTACCCATTGTTGGCGGGTGGCCGCCCGGAGATTCAGTTTATCGGTAAGACCTATTGCTCCAGCATTGTAATAGGCCGGCATCGCCCAGTACTGGCTCAATTGCGCATCGTCTTGCGCCTGTGACGGGAAGAAACCCGTCATGAGCAACAGGAGGAGAAGCAGGTATTTCTTGTGTCGGATGCGCATGTAAAATCTGTCCCGTATAGGGAATCGTCCTATTTATAAACAACAAAAGTGCCGATAAATTGTATTTATCAGCACTTTTCTCTCTCTTACCGTTCCTGTTTTTCCCCTTTTTCTACCGTTACCGATACTCCTCCCATGATTTTATCTCAAGGTTGTTGAGGTCGGTATCGCAGAATGCCGAGATAAAGGCGGATGCCAGACGGGAATTGGTGATGAGCGGTATATTCAGGTCGATGGCCGCCCGGCGTATCTTGTAGCCGTTGTCCAATTCTCCTACCGACAGGTTTTTGGGAATATTCACTACCAAATCAATTTCCTTTTTGTGCAGGAGGTCGAGCGCCTGCAGGCCGCCCTCCTCGTCCGGCCAGGCCACTCGGGTAGAGGGAATATTGTTGAGCGCAAGCATTTTGTGCGTTCCGCCGGTCGCATAGAGTTTGTACCCATTTTTGTAGAGTTTCTCAGCGGCCGCAAGCATATCAATCTTTTGTTTGGCCGTTCCTGTCGAGAGGAGGATACCCTTGTTCTTGTCAGGCACCCGATGCCCTACCGAAATCATGGCTTTAAGTATGGCACAGTCGGTGTCGGTGCCCAAGCAACCCACCTCACCGGTCGATACCATATCGACACCCAATACGGGATCGGCCTTTTGCAGCCGTGAGAAGGAGAATTGCGAAGCCTTGATACCCACATAGTCAATATCGAAAAGCGTATGGTGTGGCTTCTCTACGGGTAATCCCAGCATAATGCGTGTGGCCAATTCGATAAAGTTGATTTTCAATACTTTGCTGATAAACGGGAAACTCCTGGATGCCCGCAGGTTGCACTCGATGACTTTGATGGCATTCTCTTTTGCCAGGAACTGGATATTGAAAGGACCGGAAATGTTCAACTCTTTCGCAATCAGTTTCGAGATGCGTTTTATCCGACGGATGGTCTCTATGTAGAGCTTTTGAGGCGGGAATTGCATTGTGGCATCCCCCGAGTGGACTCCGGCAAATTCAATGTGTTCGGAGATGGCATAGGCGATGATTTCCCCTTTTTCGGCCACGGCATCCATCTCCACCTCCTTGGCATGTTCGATAAACTGAGAGACCACTACCGGATGTTTTTGCGAGACGTTGGCCGCCAGTTCCAAGAAGCGCACCAGTTCTTCGTGGTTGGAGCAGACATTCATAGCCGCTCCGGAGAGGACATATGAGGGGCGAACCAATACGGGGAAGCCCACCTTCTCGATAAATTCGTCGATATCGTCCATCGAGGTCAGTTCCCGCCAAGGCGGTTGGTCTATGCCCACCCGGTCGCACATGGCCGAGAATTTGTTACGATCTTCGGCGTTGTCAATGCTTTTGGCCGATGTGCCGAGGATATTTATTCCTTGTTCATCCAATTTCAACGCCAGATTGTTGGGGATCTGCCCGCCTGTCGAGACGATAATGCCGTGTGGCTTTTCAAGGTCGAGAATGTCGAGTACCCGCTCGAAGGTCAGTTCGTCGAAGTAGAGGCGGTCGCACATATCGTAGTCGGTCGAAACCGTTTCGGGGTTGTAATTTATCATGACCCCACGGTATCCCTCTTTGCGGATAGTGTTGAGGGCATTTACCCCGCACCAGTCGAATTCTACCGAACTGCCTATGCGGTAAGCCCCAGAACCTAAGACTACCACGGAACGGTGATCGTCCACATAATCTATATCGTGTTCGCTGCCGTTGTAGGTCAAGTAGAGGTAGTTGGTCTGGGCCGGATATTCAGCGGCGAGCGTATCAATCTGCTTTACGACAGGTACGATACCGAGTTTTTTGCGGAGGGCACGCAACCGCAGGATGTTGCCTTCCATATCTCCCCCCTTCAAGACGGCCCGGACAATTTGGAAGTCGGAGAATCCTTTTTGTTTGGCCTGTTTCAGGAGTTCGACCGGCAGGGCTTCGAGACGGTTGTACTTTTCCAGTTCGGCGGCGGTCCGCACAATATTGTTCAGCTTATCGAGGAACCAGCGGTCGATGCGGGTCAGCGCATATATTTGGTCGACGGTATAGCCGCATCGCAGAGCCTTGCTGATGACGAAGATACGTTTGTCGGTCGGGTCGTGCAGTTCTTTGTCAATATTGTTGATAACCAGTTCTTTATTCTCAGTGAAGCCGTGCATGCCTTGACCTATCATGCGGAGTCCTTTTTGGAGGGCCTCCTCGAAGGTTCGGCCTATGGCCATCACTTCACCTACAGACTTCATGCTACTGCCCAATTCCCGGGAAACGCCGTGGAATTTTCCCAAGTCCCACCGAGGAATTTTACATACCACATAGTCGAGAGCCGGTTCGAAGAAGGCCGAGGTGGTCTGGGTGACCGAATTTTTCAGGTCAAAAAGGCCATAGCCCAATCCTAATTTAGCGGCCACAAATGCGAGAGGATAACCTGTCGCCTTGGAAGCCAGTGCCGAAGAGCGGCTCAACCGTGCGTTGACCTCGATGACCCGGTAGTCTTCCGATTCGGGGTCGAAGGCATATTGGACATTACATTCTCCGACGATACCAATATGTCGGATAATGCGTATGGAGAGTTCCCGTAACTTGTGATACTCTTTGTTGGTGAGGGTCTGCGAAGGGGCGATGACGATACTTTCGCCCGTATGGATACCCAGCGGGTCAAAGTTCTCCATGTTGCAGACCGTGATGCAGTTGTCGAAGCAGTCACGGACCACCTCGTACTCAATCTCCTTCCAACCTTTCAGCGATTTTTCAATCAGTACCTGCGGAGAAAAAGAGAAGGCCTTTTCAACCAGTTTGTCGAGTTCCTCCTCGTTGTCGCAGAAACCACTTCCCAAACCGCCCAACGCATAGGCCGCCCGGATGATGACCGGATAACCCAACCGTTTGGCGGCGGCACGGGCATCGTCCCTGTTTTCCACCGCCTCGCTCTTGATGGTCTTGATATTTATCTCCCCGAGCTTTTTCACGAAGAGTTCGCGGTCTTCGGTATCCATGATGGCTTGAACGGGAGTACCCAAGACTTTCACCTCATACTTTTCGAGAATCCCGTCCTTGTAAAGGGAGACTCCGCAGTTGAGGGCCGTCTGTCCGCCGAAGGAGAGCAAGATACCTTGGGGGCGTTCCTTGGCGATGACTTTCTCTACGAAAAAGGGCGTTACCGGGAGAAAATAGATGTGGTCGGCCACCCCTTCCGAAGTTTGTACCGTAGCGATGTTCGGGTTGATGAGGACTGTCTCTATGCCTTCTTCCCGCAATGCTTTGAGGGCCTGTGAGCCTGAATAGTCGAACTCTCCAGCCTCTCCAATCTTCAAGGCTCCTGAGCCTAATAGCAGAACTTTTTTTATCGTTGTATCCATAGTGGGTTGGGGCATTAAATCATATCAATAAAGGTGTCGAACAGGAACTCCGTATCGGTAGGGCCGCTGGCCGCTTCGGGGTGGAACTGCGCCGAGAAGAAGGGCAACCGTTTGTGGCGGATACCCTCGTTTGTGCCGTCGTTCATATTTTGGAAGAGCATCTCCCACTCGTCGCCCAGCGTGTTGCTGTCGACCGCATAGCCGTGATTTTGGGAGGTGATGAAACATTTGTTTGTCCCTACCATGCGGACAGGTTGGTTGTGGCTGCGGTGTCCATATTTGAGTTTGAATATCTTTGCGCCGCCGGCTTTGGCCAGCAGTTGGTTTCCCATGCAGATGCCGAAGATGGGCTTTTCCTTCTTTATGGTTTCCCGTATGTGGTTTACTGTCGTTTCGCACATATCGGGGTCG
The DNA here is from genome assembly GCA_021199145.1 of Porphyromonadaceae bacterium. Classification (GTDB taxonomy): domain Bacteria; phylum Bacteroidota; class Bacteroidia; order Bacteroidales; family UBA11471; genus Caccoplasma. Next base: position 6,694 of record JAJQIP010000188.1, read on the forward strand.
CCCGGGCCATTCGAGATGAAGAGACCATCGAATTCCAGCGTGTTGAAATCATAGTCCCAGGGAACCCGTATTACGGTCACATCCCGTTTCAGCAAGCAACGGATAATGTTGTGCTTTACCCCGCAATCGACCAAAACAATCCGTTTTTTCCCTTGTCCATAGGTGATGACTTCACGGCAACTCACCCGAGCTACTTGGTTGATGAGGTTCGGGTCGATAAAGTCGACTTCGTTCTCATCGTCAAAAACGATTTTCCCCTTCATGCTCCCTTTCTCACGCAGCAATTTGGTCAGCCTACGGGTGTCGATTCCCGTGACGCCCATGAC
>JAJQIP010000059.1 GCA_021199145.1 Porphyromonadaceae bacterium
CTTCGGAGACGGCAAGCATCCGGCGGCACCGCTCGTGGCGGACTTCCTGGGGTACGGTATAGTCGATTTTCAAGGCTTGTGTGCCCGGCCGTTCGGAGTAGGTGAAGACATGCAGTTGCGAGAGGTCGAGGGCGGAGACAAACCGGAAGGACTCTTCGAATAGGGAGTCGGTCTCGCCCCGCATCCCCACGATGAGGTCAACACCGATGAAGGCATCGGGCATGACTCGGCGGATGTGGTCGATACGTTGGGCGAAAAGGTCGGTATCGTATCTTCGGCGCATGAGGCGGAGCACCTCATCGCTGCCCGATTGTAACGGAAGGTGGAAGTGAGGGGCGAAACGACGGGAGGCTGCCGTAAAATCGATGATTTCGTCGGTGAGCAGGTCCGGTTCTAACGAAGAGATACGGTATCGGTCAATTCCTTCAACCCCCTCGAGGGCTTGCAGGAGGCCGAGAAGCGTCTCTCCGGAACTCTTGCCGAAATCGCCGATGTTCACTCCGGTGAGCACAATTTCATGTCCCCCTTCCCGAGCCACTTTTCGGGCCTGTTCCACAAGGGAGGCAATCGTTCCGTTGCGGCTGCGTCCCCGAGCGAAGGGAACGGTGCAGTAGGAGCAGAAGTAGTCGCACCCGTCCTGTACTTTGAGAAAATAGCGGGTGCGGTCGCCCCGAGAGCAGGAGGGGCTGAACTCCTTTATCTCCCGAAAAGGAGTGGCCAGAATCTCACTCTCCGTCTCCCTTTTCTGCAGACGGTCGAGATAGCAGTTTATCTCCCCCTTTTCCTTGGAACCGAAAATGATGTCTACCTCGGGTATATGAGCTATTTCATCGGGTTTGAGTTGGGCGTAGCAGCCCGTTACGGCAATGATGGCTCCCGGATGTTGGCGGGCGATGCGGCGGATGATTTGCCGGCTTTTTTTGTCGGCGAGTTCCGTTACCGAACAGGTATTGATAAGACAGAGGTCGGCCGGCTCTCCGTTGCGGGCCCGATGTATGCCCCGCTCTTCGAGCATCTGTCCGATGGTTGACGTTTCGGAAAAATTGAGTTTGCAGCCTAACGTGTAATAGGCCGCCGTCTTTATGCCGAAAGTCTCTCTGTCAATCATTTGGGCAAAACTAAGGTTACGGCTCTTTCACCGTACCCGAAATGGTGCGGAGGGTGCCGTCGGGGTTGTATTCCAGTTCGCACACCTTCAGGCTGCGCAGGTAGGATTTCCCTGAAGGGGCGCTGTCGTGGAAAAAGAGATACCATTTGCCTTTGTATGGACAGATGGAGTGATGGGTCGTCCACCCGACGACAGGGGTCAGTATTTCGCCCGCATAGGTGAAGGGGCCGTAGGGGTTATCCCCTATGGCATAGCAGAGCAGGTGCGTGGTGCCGGTCGAGTAGGAGAAGTAATATTTCCCCTTGTACTTGTGCATCCAGGCCGCTTCGAAGAAACGGTGCGGGTCACCGCTTTTCAGCGGATTTCCCTCTTTGTCGAGAATCATCACCGGTTGTGGTTCCTCCGCCAGTTCGAGCATATCGTCGCTGAGCCGTGCCACCCGAGGCGGAAGGGCCTCTTCCGTTTTGCCGGGTATGATGCCGCACTCTTGGGCTTTGTTGTCCCGATAGCGTTGGAGCTGTCCGCCTTGCAGACCGCCGAAGTAGATGTAGAAGGCCCCTTCGTCCTCAAATACGGCGGGGTCAATGCTGTAACTCCCCCGCATGGGGTCGGGCTGAGGGGTGAAGGGTCCGTAAGGTTTGTCGCTTGTGGCCACTCCAATACGGAAAATGTCGTTCAGGTCTTTGGCCGGGAAGTAGAGGTAATAGGTATCGCCTTTGTGCGCCACGTCACATGCCCACAGTTGGCGGCCCGCCCAAGGCACCTCTTCGAGAGAGAGCACGACACCGTGGTCGGTCACCTTGCCTGACTCGGGATTTTCTGTCGAGAGTACATGGTAGTCCCGCATATTGTAGTAATCTCCGTCATCGGGGTTGGTCACGCCCGACTCCCAGTCGTGCGAAGGGTAGATATAGAGTTTCCCCTCAAAGACGTGGGCGGAGGGGTCGGCCATATAGTCATCGGGGAAAAGATAGCGGGCCGGAGTTTGCAGCGGCTCTCCCGAATCCTTTTCTTGGGCGGAAATAGAAGAAGCCGCTCCTCCAAGGAGCAGGCAAAGGACGGTGGTACAGATGGTGGCGATTTTCATATAGGGAGATATAATAAGGTATTATCGGGAAGATGGTTCCCGATAAAGACAAAGGTAACGAAATGTACCGGGATTGGCAACGACGAGGTTCGAAAAATGGAAATTCTTTATATATTCTAAATATTCTAAATCTCCGGCGGGTTCTTTTCGCATCCGGCTTTTATTTGTATCTTTGTTCATGAATAGTAATTCAATAGGTTTTTCAGGCCGTTCGTGAAGAGGGCCGAAGGTAAAAAATAAATTGGTAAAGAAGATAAAACAATGATGAACAAAAAAGCTTTTCTGTTGATTCTCGATGGCTGGGGTATAGGCGATCGGGCGAAAGACGATGTGATTTACAATACCCCTACCCCCTGTTGGGATAAATTATTGGCGACCTATCCCCACTCGCAGTTGCAGGCCTCCGGTGAAAATGTGGGATTGCCCGACGGACAAATGGGCAATTCCGAAGTGGGACACCTCAATATCGGAGCGGGGCGTGTCGTCTATCAGGATTTGGTGAAGATTAACCGGGCTTGCGCCGATAAGTCGATTTTGAGCAATCCCGAAGTGGTCAACGCCTTCACCTATGCTCGGGATAGCGGCAAGCAACTCCACTTTATGGGGCTTGTCTCCGACGGGGGCGTGCACAGTTCGCTTGACCATCTTTTCGTCTTGTGCGACATTGCGGCGCAATACGGCATCGACCGGACTTTTGTACACTGTTTCATGGATGGGCGGGATACCGACCCGTACAGCGGTAAGGGTTTTATCGAGGCGCTTGAAAAGCACCTGGCCGGCGGGAAGGGGAAGATTGCCTCGATTGTAGGCCGTTACTATGCCATGGACCGGGATAAACGTTGGGAACGGATAAAGGAGGCTTATCAGTTGCTGGTCTCCGGCAAAGGCGTTCCCGCTACCGATATGGTGGCCGCCATGCAGGCCTCGTACGATGCCGGTGTGACCGATGAGTTCGTCAAGCCCATCGTGCATGTTGACGCGGCCGGAAAGCCGGTGGCTGTGATAGAAGAGGGGGATGTGGTCATTTTCTTCAACTATCGCAACGACAGGGCCAAGGAGCTTACCCTTGCGCTGACCCAGCAGGATATGCCCGAAGCCGGCATGCATACCCTACCGCTCTACTATTGCTGCATGACCCCTTACGACGCTACTTTTACGGGCCTTCATATCCTCTTTGACAAGGAGAATGTGGTGAACACCTTGGGCGAGGTGGTGTCGAAGGCGGGACGGAAGCAGCTGCGTATCGCCGAGACGGAGAAATACGCCCATGTCACCTTCTTCTTCTCAGGCGGTCGGGAGAAGGAGTTCGAGGGGGAGGACCGCATTCTGATTCCTTCGCCGAAAGTCGCCACGTACGACTTGAAGCCCGAAATGAGCGTCTACGAGGTGAAAGAGGCGTTGAACGGAGCGTTGGCATCGGGCAAATACGACCTTGTCGTCTGCAATTTCGCCAACGGTGATATGGTAGGCCATACGGGAGTCTATACCGCTATCGAGAAGGCGGTCAAGGCGGTTGACGAATGTGTCGGGTCGGTTATCGCTACGGCGGTTGCGTCCGGTTATGAGGCGATTATCATTGCCGACCACGGGAACGCCGATCATGCGTTGAACGAAGACGGCACGCCCAATACGGCCCATTCGCTCAATCCGGTTCCTTTCCTTTTCATTACGACGAATAGGCAGGCCCGTGTCGAAAACGGCATTCTGGCCGATGTCGCTCCCTCCTTGTGTCATATCCTGGGGCTGGAACAGCCCGCTGAGATGACGGGAAAATGTCTGATACAGGAGTAAAATCTGTCGAGGAGTATATGCTGCAGATAGGCGATACGCTGGTCGCTCTCGACCTTGTCGAGCGGGAGTTCGCCTGTGCGCCTGAGGTCTGTCGGGGAGCCTGTTGCATCGAAGGCGATTCCGGAGCGCCGATTACCGAAGAGGAACGGCTTCTTTTGGAGAAATACCTTCCCGATGTGTGGAACGACCTTACTCCGGCAGCTCGGGCGGTTATCGAGGCACAGGGGGTGGCTTATGTCGATGAAGAGGGAGATTTGGTCACTTCCATCGTGGAGGGGAAGAATTGCGTCTTTACCTGTTACGATGCCGGAGGGATATGCCGTTGTGCCGTGGAGAAGGCCTATCACGAACGTCGCATACCCTTCCGCAAACCCCTCTCCTGCCATCTCTACCCCGTACGCATTACCCGTTATCCCTCTTTCACGGCAGTGAATTATCACCGTTGGAGTGTCTGTAAGGCGGCGGAGGTATTGGGCCGTAAGGAGGGGATAAAGGTGTACCGCTTCTTGCGGGAACCGCTGATTCGTTGTTTCGGTGAATCGTGGTATGACGAACTTGACCGTACGGCACAAGTCTATTTGGCGCAAAAAGAGCAGAAAGAGAAAAAAGATAAATAAAGGAAAGAGGGCTACCGGCCCTCTTTCCTTTATTTAATATTGTTCCGATTCATTCGGGAAATCCTGTGTCTTGACATCGACGATATACTTCTTTACCGCCTCACCGATAAGGTTGTCCAAGTCGGCATAGCGGCGCAGGAAGCGTGGGGAGAAATCTTTGTTGATGCCCAGCATGTCGTGCATGACCAATACCTGGCCGTCGACATCTCCGCCCGCCCCGATGCCGATAATGGGAATGCTCACCTCTTTGGCCACACGCCCTGCCAGTTGGGCCGGTATCTTTTCCAGAACGATGGAGAAGCAGCCGAGCTGTTCGAGGAGGTGCGCATCCTTGATGAGTTGCTGGGCCTCCTCCTCCTCTTTGGCCCGCACGGCATAGGTGCCGAATTTATTAATCGATTGGGGGGTGAGTCCGAGGTGTCCCATAACGGGAATGCCGGCACTGAGTATGCGGACGATGGATTCCTGTATCTCTTCTCCCCCTTCCAGCTTCACGGCATCGGCCCCTGTCTCCTTCATGATGCGGATGGCGGAGGCGAGGGCCTCTTTGGAGTTCCCCTGATACGAACCGAACGGCATGTCGATGACGACAAGGGCCCGTTTGACGGCCCGCACGACCGATTCTCCGTGATAAATCATCTGGTCGAGGGTCATGGGGAGGGTGGTGACGTTGCCGGCCATGACATTCGATGCGGAGTCTCCCACCAGAATGACATCCATGCCGGCTCGGTCGATAAGGGTCGCCATGGAGTAGTCGTAGGCGGTGAGCATCGCTATCTTTTCGTTCCGCTCTTTCATCTCAATCAAGCGGCGTGTGGTTACTTTTCGGGTGTCTTCGGTGTATGTTGACATGGTTTTCGGGTTAAATTTTGGTACAAAGGTATTATTTTTTATCGTGCCTATCCGGTTTATTTTAAAATTAAAATGTGGAAAGGCTTTTTCTCCCCGTTTTCGACAACCGTATTCCTTAATATATATTATAGGAATAGGTGTATACCCTGCATCAGGAATGCGAGGAAAAATCAGGATTATAAGAAAAAATTTTTCTGAAAAGAAAATTTTTTGAAAAAATACTTTTTTTATTAGATTAGATTTTCTACTTTTGACTTCTCCTAATCTAAGAGAAGTATCGTTTTCTTCCTTATATAATAAGAATAGGGAATCCGATAACTCCTCTGATAGGGGGCGGCAGGTGTGCCGTAAAAGACTGATGAATAGAGAAAAACACACCGTCTGTTCCAAGGGAAGAGGCGGACTGTCTACAATAAGGTAAATAAGGGAAAAAGGATGCAGGTGCGGGAATCCGGCCGGGCTCTCCGGGGTGGTGTATCTTCGGAGAAGACGGTCAACCGCCCGCCCCATTCCCCCTCTCCTGAAAAGCCCGGACGAAATCGGGGCCTGCGGAGAAAAAAAGAACAGACTGATGAAAGAAACAAGAGGAATCGGAAAGAAGAGAAGGAAAACGGCCCTGCTGCTCTTGGCGGGGGCGTTCCCTTTCTGCTCCGCGGTCCACGCCGCATCGGAACCCCTTTTGTCCCTGCCGACAGACACGGCGGAAACAGCGCTTTCTCTTTCGGACACGCTCTCCGTCTACGACCTCCCCGAAGGGTGGCGCTTGCGGATGCCCGAGGGGACCCTCTACGGGATTCCGGTGACCGACACCATACAGGGGGCCTTCCGGCAGGGACAGACCACGCTGGAGGAGGGGTTTGAGGCGAACCGCATGGCGTTGGCCCGTCTGCGCTCGTTGGGAAGCCTTCCCCTGCTGGAGAAGGTCTCCATCGTGGGTTCGGCCTCACTGGAGGGAAGCGTCCCGTTGAACTGGCAGCTGTCGAAGCAGCGGGCGGAGACGCTCTCCGACTTCCTGAAACGGGAGGCGGGTCTGCCCGACAGTCTGGTGGAGTACGGCTATGTCGGTCGGGACTGGCAGAGACTGCTGCGGCTGGTGGAGGCGGACAGTATGGTGCCCTACCAGAAAAAGATGGCGGCTCTCCTGCGGGTGGTGATTGACGATACGGCCGAAGGGGAGGACCTGGTCTTGGACGACGTGGAATGGCTCTCCCGGGTAGGGAAGGGCATACCTTATCAATATATGTATAAGAACTTCTTCCCGGAACTGCGGAGGCAGCAGTGCGTCGTCCGCTATATGATGCCCTATATCGTCCGCCGCGACACCACCCCCACGCCTGTCTGCGTATACGACACCCTCTGTGTCCACGACACCCTCTATATAGAGCCGAGCCGGAACTACTACCTCTCGGTCCGCACCAACATGCTGCTGGACGCCGGTCTGGCCCCCACCATCGGGGTGGAGCTTTACATGGGGAAGCGTTGGTCCGTGGCGGCGGAGTGGACGTACGCCTGGTGGAAGAGCG